>NZ_PVWO01000490.1 GCF_003003845.1 Chamaesiphon polymorphus CCALA 037
GGACTGGAAAGAAAAGATCCAGAATCATCCCCTAATCCAGGAACGTCAAAGTGAGAACCGATCCAAGGCAAGAGTGACAGCAGCCGCTGCGAGCCAACTACAATTTCGGCTGTGCCCGTACTGCCGATATAAGCTGTGGTGGGGAGGTCTAGAACGGCGGGATCTAGGGGGACGATCGCCATAACCACAGGTCGATCGATTTGCAAAGCGGTACTAGTAGCTAGTCCAAATTGGGTGCGGATGTCTTCAGGACTGCGAATTTCAGGTTTAGCGGTGAGCCTCAGTCCGCTCGAGCGATCGAGGCTGGATATTCCCTCGAAGTGGAGTCGGAGCGGCTGATGAGGCTGTAACTGCGATCGCGTTCGAGCGGGAAAGAATGCAGCAATTACCACTTCTTCCCGACCTCCTGAAGTTCGAGCTGGCAACCGGACGATCGTGGCCTTCCCAGTAGCAAAAACGGGTACCTTCGCGTACCAGGCCAGGAAAATCCCGCCAAATAGTGATCCCAGGAGTAGCCATAGATAGAGAAAACTGCTGGGAGAGATCCATCGCGGCAGCACAACTTCCTCGCGGCTGGCAGCATAACGACGAATCGCATCCGATCGAAAAATAGAGCGGTTGGGTCGATCGTTCATGTTTTTCTACCCAAATATGCTAGCGATCGATTCGGTCTTGGCAGTCTGGGGGCGAGTGACTGGAGGTGCCATAACTAACACCGAAGGTACTCGATCGGGTGCTGCTAGCCGCAATAGTCCGTAACCAATTCCGGCCAAGCCAGTCATTAGTCCGGGAGATTCTACTGCCAGTGGAATGCCACAGAGCCATCCATCTCGATCGATGCTGCCCAGAATTGTGGCGGCAAGGCGATTGCACTTTACTTGCCACTGTGGTTCCCCCAGAATTTTACTCGCTTGGAGCAGGAGTTCTAGATTGCCCAAGTCGCCATGACAGAGGGAATGATTGCGGCCAAAGCCCCGATTTAGGGTCGTTTGCAGTGCTGCATCAATCTCGATCGATGTTGCTGGATCGTTCAGGTGTTGCAAACATTGCAGACGCGCTAAACCGATCCCTGGAGCACCGTGACACCAGGCGTGCATGAAACAATCGCGTTCGGGCATTTCCGCCGAAGATTCGCCGATACTGTTACGCACGGTTGTCTCAAATTCGCGCAGATCTGGCCAGTTCATTTTTTGCGGGGAGAAGAGACTGCGTTCGTAGGCGATCGCGTCTAAGGCAATGTTCCGAAAGCGTTCGTCACTAGAGAGGGCAGCCAGTTCTAGCAAAGCCCAAGCAATTCCGGCATTTCCATGCGAGAAGCCTGCCAGCGGCTGGGAGCTGATTTTGGGATTACGCCATCCACATCCCCGTTCTAGTTGCTGGGCATGGGCAATCAGATGTTCGCCACATTGCAGGGCAACCTTCAATGTTTGCTGGGAAGGTCGCTGGCTGTAAAGTGCGAGTAATCCACCGATACAACCAGCGGCACCGCCAATGATGTCAAAATGTCGATCTCGATCGATTAACTCGGGCAGCAGGTTGGTATACTCCTCTGCACGATCGAGGAGTTCGGGTCGATCCCAAAGGGTGCCTAAATGGGTGTAGCAATAAATAATGCCCCCCCAACCGCTGAAACCGCCAATTTCGGTAATCCAGGCGGAATTTTGCGCGAGGATGCGTTGCAGGGTGTGTAGTGCCGCTTGGGAGAGTTGCGTATAGCGCGGGTCTTGCGCGATTTCGCCCAAATAGGCCAGAAATAAAATAACGCCTGGTAATCCATCATAGAGATCGGCCCCCAGCGGCGTTAGCGTCCAATGACGATCGTCTACAAGGTTTAAGCCAATCCAGGCTGCATCCGATTCTCCTCTTACTGCCAGGGTTTCGAGGCGATCTCCGATGGCTCTAGCTGCCTGTACATACCGATCGCGAGTGACTATTTTCAGGGAATCGATCGGTCGCGTAGTATTTCTGGCTTTGGGTCGATCGGTATCTTGGGAGAGGGAAGTCAAAGATGCCCGAATAATCCAAAGTTGTCGATTTAGGTCGGTGTGGCTGAGTTGCTGCAATCGCTCTCTCACAGATTCTAGTCCCGATCGATCTAGATAATTGGGGATCTGTTTGCCGCTGCTCGTCCAGAGATCCTTTGATTCGGGACGGGTGGTAAACATCGGAATATCCCCTTTCCAGAGGTCTTCCTGTTCGGCAGCGATGAGTTGGGCTAAATAGGGTAGATGCTCGACGGCGAGCCAAAGTCTGTCAAATAGGCGATCGCGATCGAGTGCATTGCGCAGGACATCGGGGTGAGAGCTTTCGATTTGGAGCAGGGCATAGGTGCGAGTAGCCCGCACGATCGTCCGCACGGTATCGCCTGCAAAGCGATCCAGAGGGCCTGACTCAGCTAACAAATCCGCCCGATGGTTTAAGATCAAATGGTATATAGAGGCGAATCCTCGATCGATCGCCTCGGCGTAGTCCAGAACATTTACCTTTTCGTGATTGAGTGTGGGCTGGTTATTGGTCGCGTTCATCTCAATCCGCTCGCGCATGAGTTTCATTTCGTCGGTGCCAATCCCCTGCCAGCGCGGAACTTCATGGGGTGTCAATTGTCCTTCAGACGATCCTAAGCCACTTAAGTCAATGCCAGCGGATTCTGCCGTAGACCAGATCCGGTGCGGTAGCAACCCAATCCCAAAGACAGAGTAACCGAGCATATTATTGGCAAGCTGTTCTGCCTGAGTCAGATCCAAGCCACCGACGCGGGGATGGAACAAGGCTTCGAGATCTAGCAAAACCGGATGTTCTCCTGCTGCAATCAGGTTTTCATGATGAAAATCCGTTGCTTCCAAAGCATACAGAATCGCCAGATAGCCACCTTGCCGTTCGTAGAATCTGTGAATTTCTGCTTCAGTAGAGCATGTCTGTGCCTCAACATATTCGACCCAGCCGTAGTCCTGGCGATCGAGAATTTTCAGCAACCGGAACGGCGGATGCTCTCCACGTTCGTTAACCCAGTGCAATAGTTCCTGGAAATGCACATCGAGAGACATCGATCTGGGTTTATACACGACGCGAAAATCCGCACTGAATTTCGCGATGATGACACTGCGCCCTTCTCGATGACTGTCCCCTTCACCTGCGCTGACTTCTACCAACACCCCTGGCTGCTGACTGGGGGATAACTGCGATCGCAGATCGTCCCAATCTCGACACAAATGCTGGAGAAATTCCAGGCTAGTCGTCACCCAATGGTTGATACAGATGAAAGCTTGTCGCGCCAGCACCGGATATTCTTGCAAAATACTCAGGGCAACATCTCGTTGACGTAATCGCTGCGTAAAACTTTGAAATCGTAGCTCTGGAGTATCGCCATGAAGCAGTCCTTGCAACCGCGCCACATTTAGCTCCAACACCAAAGTGCGACTGACGATCGATAGTAGTCGCTTGGGGAGATTTGTAAATAAAAGGGTTTCGATCGTGTTGGGGTCAAACGGGAGTTCGGCAACGGTGGCGACTAGGTTCTGAATTCCCGCTCGCAGGCGATCGCATCCTTGCTGAATTATTGGCTCGACGAGATTTAAAAAATCGATCGTGGGAATTTCTTTTAGCTCGTCAGGCATCTCTATTGGTTCAAATTCAGTCTCATTAGAAAAGGCTCGTTCCAATTCAATTAACCAGTTTGGTGGTGTCAATCTGCGATCGCGAACTGCCTCGATCGGTTCGCCGAGAATGTGCAGGAATTCTGCTTCACTGATGTTTGCTGTCGCCAGCCGTCGATCGAAATAGTCATCTTTGTCGAATGGCGGTTGCGTTCGCCACCGCTGGATCGATCGTTGAGCCACTTCGGCATCCATTTCCAGGTTTGAGTTGCGATCTTCAATGGCGATCGAGGAAGCAATTCGCTCGGATAAAGCGACTGCCCGATACCAGTCTGCTGTTTGAAAGTAAGGGTGATTCATACAAATTTATATTATTTTAATGGTTTTTTAAGCTATTATAAAAAGCTCCCTTTTTATGGAAATTAAAGATATTTTTTGATAGAAAAATGAGTGCGATTGTGCAATCGCCTTACTGTTAAGTAACACGATCGCACACTTTTGTCATTAGACTACCGTTTAATGACCAACACATAGATTACACGCACCCGAGCATGGGTTATTACGAGCAGCTCCAGTAGCAGACTTTAGTTCCGCATCTGTTAGCTCGATAGAACCAGCCGGATTTTCTGGTAAAAATGCACGCTCTTTTGCACTTAAACCATTACGAAAATCCAAGCTTTTCCAACTACGAATAATGTTTTCTTGAGACA
>NZ_PVWO01000077.1 GCF_003003845.1 Chamaesiphon polymorphus CCALA 037
CTCCAGTAGTATTGCGGGTAAAGGAATTATACGTTTCTAATTCCTGGGCTGGATAACTGAGTAGACGCGATCGCATTTCATCTGTTAGTCCCAGTACGTGGCTAAAATCTGCCCCGGCGATGCTTTCTAATCGATCGAATTCTACATCTGTTAAATCTGCGGCGCGCAAGTCTGCACCAGCTAAATTGGCACCATTCAATCCCGCCTTTCGCAAACAGGCTCCGGTTAAAAATGCCCGCCGCAAGTCAGATTGACTCAGGCGCACGCCTTGGAGATTAGCCTGTGTGAGATCGGCTCCACCTAAGTAAGCACCTAGTAGATTTGCATCTTGCAAATCGATGTAGCGCAAATTGGCGGTATTGAGCTGGGCACCATTTAATCTAGCTCCAGGGCCGATCGCGCCGGAAGATTTATAGTTAAAATTGTCTGGGAAAATAGTATGTCGATCGTATCTAACGCCCTGCATTTTCACATCGGTTAAATCTGCTCCACTCAGATCTGCCCCACTCAAATCTACCCGTACCAGACAGGCTCCTGTTAAGTTAGCATCTTTCAATATCGCTCGATCGAGACTGGCTCCGCGTAAATCTGCACCAGCGAGATTTGCCCCAGTCAAATCTGTCTGACTGAAATTGGCTCTAATTAGCGTCGCATGGCGCAAATCGACTTGAGGCAAAGCTTTCTCGCTCAAATTAACTTGGTATAAGTCGGCATTAGCTCCAGATGTTCCGGCTGCTAATGCCTCAAAAATCTGCTGGTTATCTTGAATGCGACGATCGATCGAGGATACAGTTTGTTGGCGATCCATGAATGTTTTAACCAAGAAAATAGGTGTAAAGCCTCAGCCGCGATGCAAACAAGAAGCGGCAATTATCTGCTTGGTGCAACACATGCGGAGGAGACCTCCGCGTGGTTGCATCCGCAATTATCAATTCTCCAATCGATCGGGGAGCGATCGGTGCTAATCTATCTGTTGACCGCTGGGGAATCCCAGTTATTCTAGATCGAAAGTGAGGCAATGTGGATAATCTCGATCGGGGACGGATGTTGTTGTCCCATAATTTTGATATCACAGATGGCCGTCTAGCAGGCATTAGTCGGGAAGAATTTACCGAAATTTTTCGGGCGGGAGCGAGCGATGACACTCGGATTCAATGTCGCGAGATCGCTCATCCGCACTGGATTATGGAGATTTTATTCGATCGCGATCTCGATCCTCAAGCTGTCGGAGCTGAATGTGCCCGCATCCTTGCCCAGTATCGCCAGCAATCCGCCGGAAATCGCGCCGATATTCTAATTCTAGGTGGCATCAAAACCACGCCACCCACTAGTCCCGATCCCGACGCGCTCCAACCCGGACAATGGGGTGTCGATGTCGTCGAAACTGTTAGTGGCGAACTGTTTTTGACTAAAATCGATTGGGATACCACCATCGCCCAGAAGCCTACTGATAGTATCTTTAAGGTGCAATTACCGAGCGATTTGTAATCTACAAGCAAATAACCTGTCAGGCATCTCAGATCGAGTATTTCCAGTTTGTGGATCGAGCAAAAGGAAGATATTGTCGAATGTAACTTGTTTTTTACAGTGTAAGTCTATAATTCTTAATATTTTTAACATCGTTCTTAGATGAGAATTTAGATGTGCACATTTCGTGCAATACGAACGATCTTGGCCAAAGAGTGACGCGACTCATTTTTAGCGAGCAGCGTCCTAGATCCCCGATCTAGTTTGAAAGGTCGTGCGCTAACGCCATGTGGATTAACTGCTATGTAAGGCTTTTCGCTAATAGCACCATCCAAAAATACTCTGTTGCGCTTAGGCATGATGACAGATATTTTCACACTGAACTTAGAACACAGCCGATTTGACTCTATTTTATACAGCCATAGAAAATTCATAATTATCTTAACATTTTGAGATAATTGCGCTGATGAGGATGCCCGAACAGATCGATCGAGTCGATTGTAAGTGGCTAGTAGCATGAAAGTGAAGCGAATCTACGATTTTTAACAGTCGCGATTCGATCGTGCCATTCGGACATCCTTTCAGGCTCTTTTCGTTTACTAGGAGATTGCATAAATGACCTTTGGACCAGCATCGCGCTTAGGCGTTAGTTTGTTTGACGAAACCCCGCCCCAAGAATGGGTAGCGGGTCGTTCTAATGACGAAATCGAAACACTGATTTTGGCTGTTTACAGACAAGTACTAGGCAATGCCTATGTCATGGAAAGCGAACGGTTAGCCGTTCCCGAATCTCAGTTCAAACGTGGCGAACTCAGCGTCCGCGAATTTGTCCGCGCTGTGGGCAAATCCGACCTGTATCAATCTCGGTTTGCAGATTGTCCTCGCTATCGGTTTGTCGAGCTAAACTTTCGGCATTTCCTCGGTCGTGCGCCTAACAGCTACGACGAAATGAAAGCTCACAGTGCCATCTTAGACGGTGGTGACTTTGATGCCGAAATCGACTCGTATGTAGATAGCGATGAATACCAAAATACCTTTGGGGAAAACATCGTTCCTTACATTCGCGGCTACAAAACCGAAGCCATTACTCACATGGTTGGTTTTACTCATACCTTCCAACTGGTACGCGGTGCCTCGACTAGCTCCCTCAAAGCCGATCTCGCTGGTAAAACTCCCAAGCTGAATGGTTTGGTAATTAATGCTACTGCAACAGCAGTAGTAGAGCCAGGATCTACTTTCCGCAATCCATCTGGTAGTGCGCGCACGCTCCTCGGCCCCAACGCTACTGAGGGTGGTAAAGTGTACCGGATCGAAGTCACTGGTTACCGTGCCAAAGCATTTAACAAAATCTCCAAATTCCGCCAGAGCAATCAGGTTTATTTAGTTTCCTACGATAAACTCTCCACAGAATATCAACGGATTCACCAGCAAGGCGGCAAGATCGTCAGTATCACGGCTGTCTAAGGTTAGTCGATCGATCGTTTAAAAATGTTTAAAGGAGTCAATTTTTAATCATGGCAACAATGACACCCCTCGAACTGTGGCCGACGCGCTCTACAGAAGAAGTCCAAACGATTATTCGCGCAGTCTACAAGCAAGTATTGGGCAATCCTCATGTGATGGAGAGCGAACGCTTAACAGCGGCTGAGTCGCAACTGGCTAACGGCGATATCTCGGTGCGCGAGTTCGTTCGTGCTGTCGGTACTTCCGAATTTTACCGCACGCGTTATTTCGAGAAATGCGCTCCTAATCGGTTTGTAGAATTAAATTTCATGCACTTCTTGGGTCGTCCGCCTGCATCTCAAGCGGAAATCTCCGAGCATATCGTGCGCTGTGTCGCTGAAGGTTTCGATGCTGAAATCGATTCTTTCATCAATAGCGAAGAGTATCAGGCGACCTTTGGCGAAAATGTGGTGCCATACAATCGTGGTGCTAGCACGGAAGTCGGTCAGTCTCAGGTAACTTATAACCGGATGTTCGCGCTCGATCGCGGCCCCGCACAGGTTAGCAGTGCTGTCACCGCAGCCCAAATTGGTACCAGTAATAAAATCAAAGCTGCTGGCGTTAATTTGAGCGGTTCCGGTCAAGCCAACCAGAAAACCTTCAAGATTCTGGTCACAGGCTCTAAATTTGATAGTCCTCGTCGTCGTAGCACCACAGAATATCGTGTCGCTGGCGATAACATGACTTCGCAAATTCAGCGCATCAATCGTAGTGGTGGCAAGATTGTCAGCATTACAGAAGTTGTCTAAACCGCAATTTTTCACTAGAGAATTGCCGCAGGTTTAAACTACTGCAAATCGAGGTTAGTACATCCACTTAGCAATCCTAACTCGATGGATCGATCGAGCTTTGAGCCTATTTTGAGTTGAAAATTCGATCTGCCAAAAGATTTAGGATTGCTACAGTCAATAAAATAAATATTTTTTAAGTAGATGTTTGGGTTGTTTCTCTTCCAGGCAATTGCACGATCGAGAAACCAGATAAAATTTACACGATCGATTTTTGATTAGGAGTAATCATCATGGCACTTTGGGTTAGCAATATCGACGCCACCGAGTTGTGGAATAATGCTTCTGAAGACGATCTACAAACTGCGATCCGCGCTGCTTATCGTCAAGTCTTGGGTAATGCCCATGTAATGGAAAGCCAACGCTTAACCAGTGCAGAATCAATGCTGCGGAATGGCGATATTAATATGCGTGGATTTATTCGTGCGATCGCGCAATCCGATCTCTATCGTTCGCTATTTTTTGAGACTTCCTCTGCTTACCGATTTATCGAACTAAATTGCAAGCATTTACTCGGTCGCGCTCCGCTTAACCAAGCAGAAATTAGCGACCACGTGCGGTTGTATAACGAGCGGGGTTATGAAGCTGAAATTAATTCTTACATCGACAGCGATGAATATGGATCTAAGTTCGGCGAAAATATCGTCCCCAGCTCGCAGGGAAATCGCACCCAAGTAGGGATCGAGAATGTTAATTTCAACCGCACTTTTGCTCTCGATCGTGGATTTGCGGCGTATGATGCAGCTAGCAAAAATGCCAAACTAATTGGCGATATTGCAGGCAATCGGGCGACAAAGATCGGGTTCCCAGCTAGTGGTGCTGCTTATGCTAATACCAGCAAACGCTTCCGAATTGCCGTCAACAAGGCGAAATTTGGCGCGCGGGTAACTCAGAGCAATGCCAGCTTTGAAGTTAGCTACAGTCAGTTGTCTAAACAAATTCAAAACATTCAGAAAACTGGTGGCAAAATCCTCAGTATCACTGAAGTTTCTTAGCTAAAATCTTGACAACTGAGCCATCAGAACCTCGTCCTAATGGCTCAGTTAATAATTGCGATCGAGTTGATGTTGTTTTGAACCGATCGCAATTGAGAGTCAAGCATAAATTGAATAAATCTTGGGAGTTAAAAATGGTAGATTATACGGTCAAAATTGATGTGACTAATATGTCATCTCACTCACCGATTCGATCGGGATCGTACTCGATGAAAGTTCCGTTTGCTTCGCTATCGCGGACGATGCAATTCATTCATCGATCGGGAGGTAAGGTAGTTGAAGTGACCAAGCTATCAGCAAATGCTGCTGTAGCCGAATTACCACCGCTTGCCGCTCCAGTCTCTACCACAGCTAACTCCAAACCGCAGTCTCCAGCAGCAACTGTCGCTCGTACCGAGCCAAAATCGACCCAAGATCGATCGAAACGGGGTGGCAAAAACAATAAAAGATAAATAGCTCAAACAAATTTCGGCTGGTAGGTTTCAGTACTCAAGATTGATGGATATTATACAGTTTGTCGAGCAGTCGATCGGGCAATGGCGATCGCAACGCAGTGCTCATCACATGGCCTTTAGTCACTTTGAAGCAGTCCAATCAATTATTGATATTGACATGCTCTCTGGCAACGATCCCGCCGTCGTCGAGCTGTGCCAAGCTTATGATGTCGATCCTAGTCAAGCTGTCGCACCCTTTCAAATGAAATGGGAAGGACAGTCAGATTGGGACGAAGATAATCCCGAAGTCAAGGGTAGTGCCATTTTAGTGCCAGTTCCCGATCCAGTAGTGCCCCAGCGAGGCAAATTACTCCGAGACCAGGGTTATGCTGAAACCATCGCCGCCGCAGGCGAATATCACTTTCTCGATGATGGCACTTTCGTATTAATTACTGCATACGAACGCGCCGCCGCCGAAGAAAGAATTTGGTTTGCCAATCCTAATTTACGATTTCGGGTGTCGCTAATTAAAACTAGTGCTGGTAGTGGAGTGGTGACAGCTTCCTTTTCATCCGAAATTCGATCTTCAAAAGCTTAATAATATAAAAATTTTGATATTGTTTTCGCCCGCCTATTTTCTCAACTTTTACATAACTTTTTTTAGGGAGTATTGACGATTTAATCGATTTATCATTCAGCGTCAATTATGACTTCAGTTAAAAACACCAATTTAGTCACACTTTGTCAATGGATGGCCGGAGATTTTAGTAATCGCCAACAATCTTCTGCTCAACCACAACAGTTTGCCCACATTCACATCTTTTTTCGTCCGTTACCATTTGAGTTTTTCAATGGCATCGGGTTTTATTCCGAACAGGTCTACGACCACGATCTGTGGACGCCATATCGGCAAGGAATTCATCGAGTAGTAGATCGTGGCGATGATATTTATATTGAAAATTATAGTCTCATCGATCCGATTCGCTATGCAGGTGCAGCTCGCGAATTATCGATCCTCAAGACAATTACGCCCAACGATATCGCCCGTCGCCAGCACTGTTCGATGGTTTTTCACCGTGAGGGGGAAATGTTTCTTGGTGGTGTCGAACCAGGGAATCGCTGTTTAATTGAAAAAAAAGGTTGCATGACATATTTGATTAGTGAAGTAGAGATTACTGAAACTACTTGGTTTAGTCTCGATCGCGGTATGGATGTAAATACTCACGAGCAAATTTGGGGGTCTACATCCGGCCAGTTACGATTTGAAAAGTGTCAAAGTTTTGCAATGGAATTACCTCTGGATCGGATTTAAGGTGGCAACAATATGAATACATCGATCGAAAATAAAACAGAAATTATTACCAAAGTGAGTATTCTGCCGCCAATTGCGCAAAAAAAGATGCAATGTTGGATTCGGAGCAGACATCTCATTTATTCTGGTAATTTTTTTATATATGAAACTGTTGATTTTAGCGCAGTCGAACGATTTGGTGACTGTATCGAAGCATTGGGGGGTGCCGTAATTGCAGTTAGTTCGGTCGGCAAAGTTTGGATGGGCGATCGCCGACAGGTCATTTTATATCGATCGAAAGCAAGTTTGCAAACACCCCATCACGATCTCCATCACTACTGGATTAAGTATGGCAGTTTTCGCACCAGATTTGACGAACGGGTCTAAACCAGTTCGGGTGTAGAAATAAATATTCAGTCAGCTTAAATCTCATTAGTAACCACAATTAAATCAATACCAATATTTTTAACGAGATTAAACTTATGTATCAACCTTTTCTCAATCACTTAGAGCAATCCTTATTCCAACGTTTCGATCTTCAAAGTCGGCTGATTCCCGCAGGACTCGAAGCGCAGGTGAGCGAGCGCGGTAAAAATCCAGCTTCAATTAAAAGTTGGTGCTATGAGTGTCCCGAGTTCCGAAAAATTCGCTATACCTATATCGATGCTGGTGCGAGTGCCCAGATTTTTAATAGCGTGATTTATCCCAGTCATAATTCTGAATTACCATTACTGGGTATTGACTTCCTGTCTTTTGGACAAGTCAAGAATTTAATTGTGATGGACTTTCAACCGTTATTTCAGGATGAGGCTTATTTAACTAAATATATTCATCCTTTGAAAAAGTTACACGAAAAGTATCCAGATTTAGCTCAGAATTTAGAAATGAAATTTTATGATGCAAATCAATATTTTTCTAAATATCTATTGTTTGCTAAAACAGATCCGGAGACTGTCAAGACGCGAGTATTTGAAGCTTTTAAAGATTATCTCGATCTCTACTGGGAGATGCTATCGACCAGCGAACAATTAACAGATCCATCGGACATTCAGCGGATTGCCAAAGCTCAAAAAGATTACGATCAATATAGTGCCGATCGCGATCCCGCATCTGGCTTATTTAGTAGCTATTTCGGCCATGAATGGTCGGAAAAATTCTTATATGGATTTTTGTTTGAAGATGCTATGCCACTAGCTGCTACTGTTACCAAATAATTTTTAGCAATAACTAGCAATCCATATCCCCGACTTCTTGGAGAAGTCGGGGATATTAAATAGCAATTATCAATTATCAATTATTAATATGACACTCTATCAACCATTTCTAGAATACGCGATCGAGTTAATTCAGCAACGTTTGGAGCTACAATCTTATCCAATTCCCGCCGGATTCGAGCACAAATCGGCGATCGTCGGTAAAGGCAAACAGGAAAACGAGGTAGTAACCACCAGTTACGGCTATCAGTCTCCTAAATTGCGCCAAATCCGTGCCGCTCACGTCCAGGGCGGTAACGCGCTCCAGGTATTGAATTTTGTGATTTTCCCACACCTGAACTACGATTTACCCTTTTTTGGTGCAGATTTAGTCACACTTCCTGGTGGACACTTGATCGCCTTAGATATGCAGCCATTATTTCGGGACGATCGCGAATATCAAGCTAAATATAGCGATCCCATTCTGCCAATTTTCGAGACATATCAGCAGCATCTCCCATGGGGTGGTGATTTTCCCGAAGAAGCTAGTGCCTTTTTCTCACCTGCTTTTCTGTGGACGCGACCAAAAGAGCATGAAGCAGTCGAAACCCATGTATTTGAAGCATTTAAGGCGTATCTCCAGGCATATTTAGATTTTGTCGATCGCGCCGAACCCGTTACCGAGCCACAAGCTCTAGCCGCAATTAAACAGTCGCAGTTGCGCTATCTGCGCTATCGAGCCGAAAAAGATCCCGCTCGTGGCATGTTCAATCGCTTTTATGGTTCTGAGTGGACGGAAGAGTACATTCACGGCTTTTTATTCGATCTAGAACGTCAGCTCGAAACTGCTGATTCTGTTTGAGTCGATGCCAATACTTGTGGTTTAAGAACTGCTAGCGACTGAAGTCGCCGCTAGTGATGCGAAGTCCGCCTACGCGGACTAGTTAGTTAGTCCGCGTAGGCGGACTTTGCATCATCAGCCCCGATTTCAATCGGCGGCGGTGCAAAAACGAAGCAAATATCCTTAAGAGGCTTTCCTCAATTAGGGGATTGGTTATCGCGAAAATCTTCCCTAAATTTAGCAGCTAACAACCAAAGCTTCATAATCGAACAGCATGGTAGTCATATAGCGATCGGCCCATTCGACACCAAATGATTTTTCCAAGACGCGGCGCGTTTTATCATTTTGTTGCTGGCGATCGCAATAATACTGGTGTCCAGCAGAAATCTTGGCAATCTCGGACATCGAGGTTGTCGGTTGCGTGCTGCTGGCAATTTGGCAATGAATTTTTAGCATCGACAGCACATAATCCAGAAAAGCTGCTTCCTCATCGGCATCGGTGGGACGCACGAATAAGCAATAATCCGAGAAAATATCTCCCCACGACGGCAAATCCCGCACTTGAGAGAAGCTAGTGGTGCTGAGTTGGTGCAGCGAGAGTTGGTATTGCGCGGGCAAAGATCGATGGCGATTTACTGGCGACAAATCGACAATTGCCGCACTAATCGTCCCTCTACCACAGACGATATCTGCCCCAAAAATCGGCAGATCGCGATCGGGGTGTGGAAACATCACACAGTGGAGAATGTCCAAATTCTTACCTACCTGAGCGAGTTCGAGATGCAGCTTGCGAAATTGGGGAGTTTGATGGCATTTATTTTCAATAACTAAGCGTTCGCCTTCCAAGCTACCTTCGACATAGCCTAAATCGTGGGGGATTTTGTAAGGAGACAGATCTAGATACTCTTGCCACGTCCGTTCGATTCGATCGGCTAGTTGTGCGATGAGGGGATGTTGTTTGGTGCGAAGCGAGATCGACATAATTTTTAATATAGTTTTATAAAGTAAATTTAAACATCGAATCGTTTGTTAAATCATTACACATTTGTCAAGTTAATTGGCTTACCAATCGAAGCGATCTTCTAGCCGAGACGAAGATTTACGATCGAAAATATTAGCAGCGCAAACTGCAAACGCTCGAACGATCGGCTGAATATCTCCTGACAAAAACTAATTTTAACCAGATCCTCACTCTCTAATCTTGCCTTAATTTATTACCTTCGCCGATCGTTCGTGCAGATTACGTGCAAAAGCATGGCACTTCTTGGGTAGATGGAGATTTGAGTACAACGTCAGTAGCACAGGCGATCCCCGCTCTAGATGTATTTTAGAAAAATGTGTTGCTAAATCTGAACTAATGCAACGATCTGTTTACAATTAGAAAATTTCTCTCATCTGCTGAATTGATTATTCTGCAAGGGTTTGTCGGTTTGTTAACATTTTTTAATTGCATTTTTTGCAGGTCGATCCGATCTCTGCACAAATCTTGCACAACAAGACTGCTTTAATCAAGCGTAGTTCAAAAGAAATGAATTCCTGGCAATTTATCATCGATTAAGCGATCGGGAATTTATAGTTTTATTGAAATAAATTTTATTGCAACGTAGGGAGTTTCCTTAAGATGTTAGATGCTTTTACTAAAGTAGTTGCTCAAGCAGATGCCCAAGGTACATTTGCTAGCGATTCTCAGATTAATGCTCTCAAAGCAATGGTAGCTGATGGTACCAAACGCATTGATGTTGTCAACCGGATTACATCCAACTCCTCTGCAATCGTCGCTAACGCTGCTCGCGCATTGTTTGACGAACAACCCAACCTGATCGCGCCTGGTGGCAACGCTTACACCAACCGTCGCATGGCTGCTTGTTTGCGCGACATGGAAATCATTTTACGCTACGTTACTTACGCAACATTCACTGGTGACGCATCCGTCCTCGACGATCGTTGTCTCAATGGCTTGCGCGAAACTTACCTGGCACTTGGCGTTCCTGGTGGTTCCGTTGCTGCTGGTGTAAGCAAAATGAAAGAAGCCGCAATTGCGATTGCTAACGACCCCAACGGTATCACTAAAGGTGACTGTAGCTCCTTGATGGCTGAGTTAGGCGGTTACTTCGATCGCGCAGCTTCTGCTGTCGGTTAGTCTGTATCGATTTCTCGTTACCTTTTGCACGAATACAACCATTTTATTGAGAGATTAAGTCAACTATGAAAACTCCTTTAACCGAAGCTGTAGCTACCGCTGATTCCCAAGGTCGTTTCTTGAGTTCCACCGAACTTCAAGTCGCTTTTGGTCGCATTCGTCAAGCAACTGCTAGCCTTGATGCTGCTAAAGCTCTAGCTGGTAAAGCTCAAAGCTTGGCTGATGGTGCTGCAAATGCAGTTTACCAAAAATTCCCCTACACCACTACCATGCAGGGCAACAACTATGCTTCTACCCCTCGTGGTAAAGCGAAGTGCGCTCGTGACATCGGTTACTACGTCCGGATGATCTCCTACTGCCTAATTGCTGGTAGCACTGGCCCGATGGACGACTACCTCATTGGCGGTTTGGCTGAAATCAACTCCACCTTCGACCTGTCTCCTAGCTGGTATGTTGAAGCTCTCAAATATGTGAAAGCTAACCACGGTCTCTCTGGTGACTCTGCCAGCGAAGCTAATTCCTACATCGATTACGCAATTAACGCCTTAAGCTAATTGACATCCAAATCCCAGAACTGGAAGCTGTCTTTCGTGCTCATTAAGAATGGGAAAGAAGGATATCCTCTGGCTCTGGGATTGTTGTAACTATACGCAATCGGAGTGGAAATTATGACAAGCTCTATGGCCGCCAAACAGTTAGGATTCGAGCCGTTTGCTGGTGCCTCGCCAGTAGAACTACGACCCTACCCTTCAGAAGATGATGTTCGGGCTGTAATTTGGGCTGCTTATCGGCAGGTCTTCGGCAACGACCACATTATGGAAAGCGAACGACTAACCAGTGCCGAATCGCTCCTACGACAGGGCGATATGAGCGTGCGAGATTTCGTCCGCGCATTGGCACAATCAGAACTATATAAACAAAAATTTTTCTATTCAACTCCCCAAGTGCGGTTCATCGAACTGAACTTTAAGCACTTATTAGGTCGCGCTCCAGCAAATGAAGCCGAAATTACCGAGCATGTCAATCGGTTTGTCGATCGTGGTTACATAGCCGAAATCGACTCTTACATCGATTCGATGGAATATCAAGACTGCTTTGGTGACACCACAGTGCCTTACTATCGCGGTTTTGCCACCCAACGGGGTCAAACCAGTGCGGGTTTTACTCGCATGTTCCAACTATATCAAGGTTATGCCAATAGCGATCGCGCTCAAGGCAATAACAAAGCTGGTGCTTTGACCGAAGAACTCGGTCGGAATACCGCAACTGCGATCCGCACTCCCAGCTTGGGACGCGGCTTGGCTGGCAGTATTAAAGGCGATCGCGCGCAATTATATCGCGTGCGGCTCGTCCAAACCAACCGCATTAACAGCCCTCAAATCCGGCGTAGTTCCACCGAGTTACTAGTTAGCTACGAGCAACTCTCTGCTACTCTCCAACGCCTCAATCAGCGTGGGAGCCGGATCTTGAGTATCGATCGAGCCTAGCTTAGTGAATAGTGGATAGTGAATAGTGAATAGTGTACGGATTGAAGACGCAAGCATCCTCAATCTTAAAAACTAGCCCCTAACCACTAACCACTATTCACTGTCTTGATTCGCTTAACCGTCGGGGAACCCGACGAGCGCGAATCACTATCCACTATCCACTATCCAAGGAGTAAAACCTGTGCCAATTACCACCGGAGCTTCACGCTTAGGCACCAGTGCCTATAGCGATATTAAGCCAATCGAATTACGCACCAATTGGTCGGCAGCAGATGCCCAAATCATCATTCGTGCTGTCTACCGTCAGGTATTAGGTAATGACTATCTAATGGAAAGCGAGCGACTAGTTGGACTCGAATCCCTCCTCTGTAACGGTCAAATTACCGTCAGAGATTTCGTGCGCGGTGTCGCCAAATCTGAGTTATACAAAAACAAATTTTTGTACAATTCATTTCAGACACGGACGATCGAATTAAACTGCAAACATTTACTCGGTCGCGCGCCTTACGATGAATCTGAAGTAATCGAACATCTCGATCGCTATCAAGAGCAGGGTTACGATGCCGATATCGATTCTTATATCGATTCTCAGGAATACTACGAGAATTTTGGCGACACGATCGTCCCTTACTATCGCAGCTTCACGTACCAAGTGGGTCAAAAAATGCCCGGATTTACCCGGATGTTCCGACTCTATCGCGGTTACGCCAATAGCGATACATCCCAAGTTGCTGGTACTAAGTCCCGCTTGGCTGGCGAACTTGGTAGCAATACTACTTCGGCGATAATTCCACCTTCTGGTAGCAACGATGGCTTTGCTTATCAAGGTGCTGCTGGTAGCACGACTCCCACTCGCGTGTTCGGTCGTTCGACTATCGGCGAGTCCAATCGTCTCTATCGCATTGAAGTAGCGAGTATCAGTTTGCCCCGTTATCCTCGCGTTCGCCGGAGCAACAAAGAGTTTATTGTTTCCTACGACCAACTCAACAGTACGCTCCAGTACATCAACAAGATTGGTGGCAAAGTCGCTAGCGTTACCGTAGCATAACTTCGGTTTGTTAACTTGAATTAATTTTAGTCGATCTTAGTGTGAGAATGCGTTTTTACGGCTCATTCTCACACATCGACTAATTTCTCATCTCCACTTTTTGACGATCGCAGGAGCAAACAAATAATGTTGGGACAATCATCTTTTACTAGAGGTTCGACCGCGACAGCAAATAGTCGAATCTTTGTTTATGAAGTAGCTGGATTGCAGCAAAACGACGCGATCCAATCTAACGTGCAGGTTCGGACTAGTGCGAATACCTTCGTGCAAGTTCCTTACAATCGCATGAATGAGAAAATGCAGCAAATTTTGCGCATGGGTGGCAAAATCGTCAGTATTCAACCACTAGGCTCCAAACCTCTAGCGTCGGAATCCTAGTCTTAATCGATCGCGATCCTACGAGCGATATCTAATAGTTACCATGTGGGTCGATTGTAAAATCGACCCGTTTTTATCGAAACAATCGCACCCGTAAATCTCCCCTTTTAAGACGATCGCGAATCGCTGCCTTCTGCCTTCTGCCTTCGTTAAGAGAATTTAGCCCAACCAGTTTGATAATGACCGTAATGACAGACTTGAGGATTGAGGATTTCGGTAAGAATTTCTAGAGATTCTACTAGTCTAGGGCCGGGACGGTTGAAATAGGCATTACCATCGGTGATGTAGACTCGATTTTGGTTGACTGCTGCGAGCTGTTGCCATTGAGGATGTTGAGTTAGCGGTTGTGCTTCGATGCGAGTGCGATCGAGATCGAAACCACATGGCATGAAGATAATGGTATCGGGATCGGCAACTACCAATTCATCCCAACTAATTCGCGGCGAATGTTGTCCGGTAATGCCACCAATCGGTTTGCCACCTGCCATTTCTACTAATTCGGGAATCCAATTGCCTGCCAACATTAGCGGATCTGTCCACTCGATACAGGCAACTTTGGGGGGCTGAGATTGGAGATTTTGACATTGGGTTTGACAAGTTTTAACTCGCTTTTGAAGAGTTGAAACGATCGGTTGCCAATCGACATTTAAAGTTTCACCCACGCGTTGAATATCTGCCCAAACATCCGCGATCGTGTCTGGTTGGAGTGAGATAATTTGGGGGTGACTATTAGTTAATTTTGCGACAGCTTTTTCTACTTCCGGAAAGCTGACAGCACAAACATCGCACTGGTCTTGAGTGATAATGTGAGTAGGTTGCAATTGGGTCAGCACATCGAGATTAATTTCATAAATACTCATGGCTGCTGTGAGTAGTTTATCGACTTCCTGATGAATTTCACCACTCGACCGATCGATCGATAGTCGCGCCGAAGTACAGACAGCTCGATCTTTAATGTCAGGGGGATAGTCACATTCATGCGAAATTCCTACCAATCGATCGGTCAATCCCAAACAAGCGATAATTTCCGTGGCACTAGGCAAGAGTGAAACCAGCCGCAGTGGTGCTAATTGAGTCATAAATTGTGAAAATAGGATCGTGCAGTTCCAGTAAAATCGACAGTAATTAACATTAGACCTCCACTATGACTCATTCTACCGATATTCCTACCTTGGCGCGCTGGATGGCTGGCGATTTTAGCAATCAAGCGCAAGCAATTGAAAACCCACCATTTTTCGCGCATATTCGGGTGTGTATGCGTCCGCTACCTTATGAGTTGTTTGATGGAGTGAGCTTATTTCTCGAACAGGCTTATGACTTTATGCTCCAAAATCCCTATCGCTTGCGGGTGCTAAACTTTGTCATCATCAACGATCGCATCGAAATCGAGCATTATACGATCGATCCAGAAGCCGAATTTTATGGAGCCGCCCGCAAACCAGAAATGTTTCAACAGCTTACCCACGATAAGCTGATTAAGATGTCCGGTTGCACGATGATAACCGAATGGACTGGCAGTACATTTAAGGGCTATGTCGAGCCTGGAAAGGGCTGCAAGGTGACTCGAAATGGCAAAGAGACTTATTTGGACAATAGCTTTGAAATTTCGCCCGGACACCTAATTAGCCTCGATCGCGGTCGCGATATTGAAACCGACGAACATATCTGGGGATCGATCGCGGGGCCATTTGAATTCACTCAAAAGGTGAGTTTTGCTGATGAAATTCAGGTCGATAAAGCTGCCTCGATAAATTAGAAGACAAGGGACGAGTGTTTGGTCAGTTGTCAAGACAAATACCCACGAGCCTGATAGTGGAGGATCGGTGCCAAAGGAAGCGATATTGGCTTAGATCCGATCGATAAACATAATTAGCAAAAGCGTCCTGATTTAGATCGAGTCGGGTAAGGTTCGAGCGTCGCCGCTCTCCCCTCCCCTAAGAACCGGACTTGAGACTTTCGCACTCATCCGGCTCAAGCCTTACTTCAAGCGAGAGAACTTGGATTTAGAGTGTTCCTGTCTGTGACACGCTGCGTGTAAGTGCTGAAGGTTTTCTAGGTCGTCTAGTCCACCTTGAGCGACAGGAATTATGTGATGGGTATCCAGTTCCTCCCCATTGATTAGTGGTTCGCCACAGATTGGACATTTCCAATTTTGGTTTTGAGCGATTTTATAGTTACGTGAATTACGTTCCCATTTGCTCTTGCCGTTTTTTTGGTTGCGTTTTTCCCAATAATCTTTTAATGAGGGGTCATCTGGTGAGGAAGTACCTTTAACTTTTATATGGCGTTCGATATGGGTATCGACGGGGGAAAATATAGATAAAATATTTTCATTTCCTCGTCTATCCTTGCTTGTGCAAGAGAACACCCAACTTTTGCCTTTTATAGTTCTGAAGTGCTTTCTTATGACCCATTTCTTACCCTTGTTAGGATGTCTACGAAGTGCCCATTTCCAGAGGTAGTTCCACAGTCTATGTGAGATGTATCCGAAAACTTCAGAGCTAACTTGAGATTTATAGTAGTTAGTGAATCCTCTGAGGACGGGGTTTAGTTTCTTAATGACTAGCTCAGGTTCATATCCATTTAGTTCCTTAATTTCTTTGCCGATTCGTTTGCAGAAGTCTAGGACTTTTTGCTTAGATGGCTTGATAAGGATAGTGCCGTCATAGTGGCGGTGGTTGAAACCGAGGAAGTCGAAACCTTCTTCGATTGAAGTTATTCTTGTCTTCTCATAGCTGAGTTCTAGACCCCTTTCTGATAACCATTGTTGTATCTGAATTTTGGCAGTTTCAAGGCTTCCTTTTTCCTTGGCTGTGACAATAAAGTCATCAGCATATCTAACTACTTTTACGGGGTAGATGATATCACTCCATTTGGTTTTAACTTGATTGGTGGTCATTATGAATGTTTCTAGACCATGCAACCCGATGTTAGCCAGCAGTGGAGATAATGGAGTAGGAACAAAGCGCACCTCTAAACCTTACGGTTTATGTGTTTCTTCATTCCTCTCCCCAAACCGGACGTG
>NZ_PVWO01000491.1 GCF_003003845.1 Chamaesiphon polymorphus CCALA 037
TACCTTGAATCAACGAAGAACGCACGTTATCGACAGAAGATTCGATATAACTATCTTGACGAAAAGTAGTAGTAACTTTGATGTCTTTGGGCAAACCAACTTTAATTTCGGCGACCGCTTTTTCTACCGCGCGGGTGACAGTCGGCGTATCAATGCTGGGCTGCTTATTCACCATCACGATAATCGCTCTCTGACCGTTAAAACCACCATCGCCCCGTTGTAGTGCCGCACCAATTTTGACATCGGCGACATCTTGGAGCCTGACGGGGGTGCCATTGCGAGAGACGATAGTTGATTTTTGGAGATCTTCGATCGATTCGATCCTACCAACACCCCTAATTAATCTCTCAGTATCGGGAGTGATATAAAAACCACCTGCGGCATTAACATTCGCTTTTTGAGTCGCTTGAGTAACTTGGTCTAAAGTAATATTAAAAGCTGCTAATTTAACCGGATCGACTAATACTTGAAACTGTCGCTCGTCGCCACCAAACACTAAAACTTGACTGACTCCTGGCACGGCTAAAAGGCGATTTGTCACTTGCCAATCGACAATCCGCCGCGCTACCATCAGAGAATTTGGGGCAGCTTTTACACCATCTGCGACGGTAAAAGCATACTGCACCACCAAACCGACGGGAGAGGTGGTTGGGGATAATTGGGGTGTTTCGACTCCTGGGGGTAGCTTACCAACGGCTTGCTGGAGTCGCTCGGTAATCAGTTGCCGTGCTTGATAGGTATCGGTTGATGAAGTAAAAATCGCCCGTACCACCGAAATTCCCGCCGCACTGGAAGAACGCACGGCTGTGACTCCAGGCGTACCATTGATAGCACTTTCGATCGGTAATGTTACTAGCGATTCTACTTCCTCTGGTGCGAGTCCAGGGGCTTCGGCTTGGATTTCCACTTGGGGCGGTGCGAAAGCTGGCAACACATCTAGGGGCATTTGGGGGATGACGTAGACTGTCCACAATGCGACGATAACTGTCGCTAATACGACGAGCCAGCGGCGATTAATTACCCATTGAACGATATTTCCGAGCATTTTTTAATTTAAATAATAAGATTAGCTGCTGGTTGAAAGCGATAAATTTTATAATTTTATCTATACTTAACAAATAAATCTATAATTTCTTCAACTATTCCATCCCTTCAAAATCTCCCAGAAAAGTAGGTCGGGGACGAGTAACATGAATCTCTAATAAAGCTTTGACATTAGCCAACATTTCTCGCCTTAAATCTGGCATCATCCCCCGCCATCCATATAATTCCAGATCGGGAGTGCCCAAACCCACTGTCTTAATACCCAAGCGATCGCAGGTATAAACAGTACGCGGTAGATGATAATTTTGGGTAATCACGATCGCCTGATGTACGCCAAAAACTTTATGAGCGCGATAACAACTCTCATAAGTACTAAATCCGGCATAGTCTAAAGTAATATCTTGCATCGGTACGCCCAAATTGTGAGCGTATTCCTGCATCGATCGCACCTCATTATAATCAGTTCGGCTATTATCACCAGTCATCAGTAATTTCTGCACTCGATCGAGATGATAGAGCTTGGCTGCTGCGGTAATTCTGTTGGCTAAAAAAGGTGTCGGCTGCCCATTTTGCAGCAGTCCTGCACCAAAAACAATCCCTACCCGCTCTTGGGGAACTTGTACGGGTTCCAGATAGCGGCGATCGTGAGTACTAATATTGATATAAGCCGTGGCGACCAGCGGCTTTGCTAAGACACTAACGATTACACCCAATACCAATAATTGAAATAACCGCAAAGTCTTAGTAGATCTTTTAGAGATTCTTGACCTCAATATCCATTTGCAGATGTTCACTCTTGCGCCCCTTCCTTGCTCTTGCCTCCCATCAATACTGGTGGCGAAGGTACCGAGTGATGATTATTTGTGTAGGGTTCGGGTTCGCTGAGTTCAGCCGCAGGTAATGAGTCACGATAGTTGTCGGCGTAAGCATCCTCTTCGCCATCTTCTAAACCATCTACTGGAGCCGAACGGAACCGTTTCCACAGCAGCACACCCCCAGTTACTAGAATCGCGCCTCCACCGACTGGTAATAACCAGGGCGGTACGACTAAACCATTACTTTTAGCTGGAGCCGCTTCATCTTGATGTCCTTCAGCAGCAGGCTTTTCGCCCCCGCCCCGCAACGACTGGGCGAATAGTTGCGTCCCTCGTTGAGTCACCACCATGTCACCTGCAAATAAACCCGCCTTCACCTCTACCATGTCCCCAGATGTGCGCCCGAAGGTGACTTCTGCCGCTTGGAAAGCATTCCCATTCTGGACGTAGACAACTTTTTTACCATTAGCCTCGACTACCGCCGCAG
Organism: Chamaesiphon polymorphus CCALA 037; assembly: GCF_003003845.1. Lineage (GTDB taxonomy): Bacteria > Cyanobacteriota > Cyanobacteriia > Cyanobacteriales > Chamaesiphonaceae > Chamaesiphon > Chamaesiphon polymorphus. The sequence continues at coordinate 2,347 of NZ_PVWO01000491.1, forward strand.
TGGGAATCGCCAGTAGCGACGCAGCGGTTTTAGCAGTAATTACTTCTAGCTCGGCAAACATTCCTGGTTTAAGGACACCACCAGCATTAGCTATTTCTGCTTGCACGGGGACGACTCTGGTTTCGCCCTGTACTGATGTGCCGATTTGGGTAATTCTGCCTTCAAAACTTTGGTTCGGTAGGGCGGCAACTTTGACGCGGATCTTTTGTCCAGTTTTCACCAGCCCTAAATCTTTCTCATAGATATTTGCCGTCGCAAAAATCCGAGCATCATTAACGATCGTCATCAGTTTACCACCTGCATCCTGCAAGGATTGACCGATACTCACATCGCGGCTGGCAACAGTCCCAGCAATCGGCGCGGTTATCGTGACTAGCCCTTGAGCGTTGGCGGTGCTGCCCAGTTGTTGGAGTCGAGTTTGATAATTAGTGGTACTAAGCTGTAGTTGAGACTGGGCGATGACTACATCCGACTGGGCGCGTTTGAGTTGCGCTTGGGCTTCTAATACATCGCGACGAGTTTCAGCGCGTTGTAATAGCGATTGTGCCTCAGCAACACTCGCTTGCGAAGCGCGGAGTTCGCGGTAGGGTAAGTCTACCTCTGCCTTTTTAACATCACTTTGAGCTTGCACTACTTGGGGCAAACTTTTGGCTCTGGCTGCTTCAGCTTTGGCGCGTTCGAGTTTACCTTTAGACTCCAACATTTGCCGTCTGGCGAGGGCACCTGTTTTGACTAATTCGCTATCTCGATCGTATTGTTCTTGCGCGATCGCCACTTCAGTATTTGCGCGGGTAATTTCGGCGTTAGCGATTTGCCGCTGAAGCTTGAGATTTTCTTGCGCTACTTTCAAAACGCCGCTCTGATTAATTATCTGTTTATCTCGATCGAGTTGAGCTTGAGTAGCCGTTAATTTAGTCCGAGCTTGAGCGACTTCGGCATTACTAATTGTTTGCTGCTTGACTAAATTATCTTGAGCTAGTTGCAAATTAACCCGTGCTTTTTGCAATGCGCCTTGTGCGTCGGCTTGTTTGCCTTGGGCATCTACCCGCAAGTTAGCTAACTCTGGGGAAGCAATCACAGCAAGAGGTTGACCCTTAGTAACTTTACTCCCAGGCTTAACTAGTAGCTGCACTACCTTACTAGTTAACGGTGCAGTTACCTCAACTTTTTGGTCTGGTAAAGTTTCGATCTGTCCGGTAGTTTTTAAGCCAATATCTAATGGTTGATTTTTAACTGGTTCGACTTTAATCCCCAATCTTTTGACCGTCTGAGCATCAACGGTGACAGCACCAGTAGCTTCACCACCCGACTGAAACGAACTCGCCCCACTATGGTCGTGTCCGGCACCTGCGAGCGCGATTTTAGGACTAGATACTGTCGATAATATAATTAAAGATAATAATAATTTTAGTTTAGTCGATCGCATGATAATTAAGGGGTGAAAGTTAGCTGTATGCAGTCGAGAAGATGGGGAAATCTTGCTATCGATTTAAGTCTCGATCGCTCTAAGAAAGACGTAAACCAGTTCTGCCAATATTGATATATCGATCGGTAGATGCTTGCAATTTGCCATCATTAACATTTGGATTATCGCTAGCAAATTTCACAGCCAGATCGTAATATCGAGCTGTGCCCCACACGCTGACATTATTCAGTTCGATATCGATTGCTGTGCCAGGTGAGATCGCTCGATCGAAGCTCAGTTCTACAGTCTGTCCAGCGATACTGACATTTATAGGTAAGCTTTTACCTGTTTTATTGTCGAAAACTGCCACTTTTTGGTTGAGCGTAAATCCGGCTGGTGCGGTGAGCTTCAGGGCAGACACAGATTTTGAGTTGGTGGGAATCGCCAACCGCAGTGTATGACGAGCGATGCTAGCCCGTGCGGAGGGAAAAGTATAGTTGCTATAGATGTAGGGAAGAGTAC
>NZ_PVWO01000492.1 GCF_003003845.1 Chamaesiphon polymorphus CCALA 037
CCACAGTAACAACAACCACGATCGCAAATCGACACCAAACCCAACCGAATCGAACAAATGAACATCAAAAACATATCCCTAGCAACGATCTCCACCCTCACACTGATGCTGCTGGCTAGCAACGCAGCGCACGCCCAAAGATTCGTAGATATTATCGGCAACCCCCCTTACGGCTCCGATCCCATCAACGGCGTCGTCGGTAGCGGTGCCACCCCAGGTAGAACCACCAAAATTACCTTTGCCGAGGGCGTCCAAAGCCGTATCAATGCTGTTAGTGCCAACCTCACCGCTGCCAGCGTTAGCGGCACCCAAACAGTAGGTGCCAACTCGATCGAAGTCGATCCTAGTGCCGCTGCAACTGCCCTAGCTGTCATTAACGCACCGCTCAACTCCAACCCCCCAGAACGCGATGCGCTTGTCGTCGCCCTCGGTGGTGGCATCCCCGCTCAACAACTCGCCCAATCGATGGTGGGGCTTAGAAGCGGCGATGGATCGATCGATCCGGTCATTCTCACTGGTGCGGTCAGTGCCTACAACAACTACATCACATCGCTCGCTCGCGCTGCTGCAACTCAAAGCTCGACCGTTGGCATTGATGGTTATCTGCGATCGCTACCCCCCGGCCAAAAAGCCGCACAAGCCATCTTAGGCAGGCTGCTAGCCGCCGCTCGTTAAATTCCTAATTAATATCGTCCCGCACAAATGGCCTGCAAAGATTTTTGCAGGCCATTTTTATGTTGATGATGGTTTTAAACAAAACTAGGGCAATCTAAGTATGTACGCGCATCATATATTACAGAAATTACCAATCAGAGTAACCCTCAAAGCTAGTCAGAACGGGATGAATAGCTTTGAAGTTACCTCACGCGCGCATAATGTCGCAATTTTGGCTAGATGTAGCATTTTTAACACGAAAATATTAGGAAATTAAAGTACGATCGTGAGGATACTTTCACTAAGCTCGATGAATACTCAAGTTCTTTCGCCAACAGATTCAGATTGGCAGGAATGCTTGAATGATATCCCTCATGACTTTTATCATCTGCCTGGATACTTAGAATTAGAAGCCCAGCGGCATGACGGTCATCCAGAAGCAATACTTGTCAAAGATGGAGAGCAAGTATTTTTTTTACCTTATATCCTGCGCGATTGCGTTGGCATAGCCTCTCTGCAAGAGAATCGGACGATGGATATCGATCGGCTGTGTGGCGAACCAATTTATGATGTTATTTCTCCCTATGGTTATCCAGGGATGTTGGTAAACCAAGCCGGACAAAATCCGACCTTTATCGATCGATGCTTGAATACTATTTACGAGCGGTGGTACGAAAAAAATATCTGCTCGGCATTTCTAAGATTGCATCCAATTATTAATAGTTATATCGACCCGAAGACTTCCAATCCAGAACGATTTCTAATTTGCGAACGTGGCGATGTAGTCATTTGCGACCTTGCTAACGATCCGGAAGCAATTTGGAAACAGATGAGAGCGAATCATCGGACTAAAATTAATAAACTTAGGCGATCTGGATTTGTTGCGAGAATGGAAACAGTAGATAAATATTTAGATGTATTTATCGATATTTACATCGAAACAATGAGTAGAGTAAATGCCAACGCTGCTTATTTCTTCTCGCGCGACTATTTTGAAAAATTTTGTGAGGTACTAGGCGATCGATTGCAGATCTGCGTAGTCGAAATAGATGGCAGAACTGCTGCTGCTAGTCTAGTTACAGAATCCAGCGGTATCGTTCAGTATCACTTGGGCGGTACCAAAACCGAATTTTTACCCCAATCGCCCACAACTATCATGTTTCACCAGACGATCGAATGGGGACAACAGCGAGGTAATCAGTACCTAAATCTAGGCGGTGGGTTGGGTAGCAGTCGCGATTCATTATTTCATTTTAAATCTGGCTTCTCCGATCGCGTTGGTACTTTTATGACTATGCAAAGCATAGTCAACAAAGATCTCTACGCTCGTTTAACGCAGTTGAGAGCTGAGTCTTTAAATAAGACAATTGCCGAATTTGAGAGCACATCTTTCTTCCCTGTCTATCGATCGTGTTAAGATCTGTATAAATTGACACGTCATTACTGGTAGAACAATCTTAATATTTTAGGATATTAGAATGTAAAAAAATGTCATCTTCAAGTACGACTAAAGATCTATATAGTGGTGTAGAATTCTCAACTTGGCTTGAATTACAAAACTTAGACGTCCAAGAACAATATCTAATCCAAAAATACTTTCAGCCAGAACTGAAGACAGTTGAAGCAGGTACCAATGGTGGCCGAATCTTATTTAAAATGCAAGAGCTGGGCTTTACAGATCTATCTGGCTTTGACTGTATTCCCGCACTAATCGATCGAGCCATCGAGCGCGATCCCCATCGAACTATCGATTTTCAAGTGGGAGATGCGATCGAATTAGCTTATCCAAATAATAGCTTCGACCAAATTATTTACTTACAACAGATTATTTGCCTAATCGAAACCAGCGCAGCTCGTCTCAAAGCACTCCAAGAATCATATCGCATCCTCAAACCGGGCGGTACGGGCTTATTTTCGTTTCTCAATTTTGAGTCGCGGAGTTCGCAGATTATCTACTCCAGCTATTTGACGTATCTAAAACTAATTAGAAAATTGCGTGGCGACGATCGATCGATTCAAGATCTGCCGTGGCTGAAATTAGGCGGTAAATTTAACCCTAACGCCATCTTCGATCGATCTCCCTATACCTATTGGTATCGAGTCACCGAAATTTGCGACCTCTTACGCTCCGTTGGTTTTGAGATCGTCGCACTCGGCACCGAAACTCAGATTGAGGCCGATCGATTGGTGACTGACGATCGAGAATTGACCGCGAGAGATCTAGTAGGAATGCTCTATGTCGCAGTCAAAAAATAATCGATCCGATCGGAATATCGATCGCTAATTACGACGTTATACGGATTGGATCTAAATGAATCTGGGTATAATTGAAACTAAGTTCTCAGTGGAAAGTAGATAGATCTCAGCCATTATGCAGTCCTCGATCGTACCCACATGCAGGGTAATTAAAGTATGGCAAAAACTCTGGATCTCAAATCCGAAAGATGGGAACTTAAAGACATTCAGATCTTCAATTTATTGATAATCGAGATCTTCATCTGACTGCCACCATTCGATCGGAGCATCCGATCGTTGGCGTAGCCTGCCGTAAGCACAGCCTCGCCGCTGGCGAAACGGAGCATCTCGACTAGACTATCTACTATTTGCGATCTAGCCCGATCGATATCGCCCTCAATTTTCGTTTATTTATAATTTCTGGTAATGACAAAACCTATTTTGCTTTCAACTCCACACATGGGCGATCGCGAACATCAATTCGTGACTGAAGCTTTTGAAACAAATTGGATTGCCCCCATCGGCCCTCATGTTGACGCCTTCGAGCGCGAGTTTTGCCAAACAGTAGGTTCTAGTCATGCAACTGCTGTCAGTTCGGGGACGGCGGCTCTGCATTTAGCCCTCAAACTCGTCGGCGTGGGTGCTGGCGATGAAGTATTTTGTTCGAGCCTGACATTTTCCGCCAGTGCCAATCCGATCGTTTATTTGGGTGCCAAACCCGTCTTCATCGATAGCGACCGGATTTCCTGGAACATGGATCCCCTCATCCTCAAAGCCGCACTAGAGCAACGCGCCAGCATTGGCAAATTACCCAAAGCCGTCATTATCGTCCATCTCTACGGTCAAAGTGCCGATCTCGATCCGATTATCGAAATCTGCAAACAATACGGCGTAGCGACCATCGAAGACGCCGCAGAAGCCCTCGGAGCAACTTACAAAGGTCGTTCTCCCGGCACCTTTGGCGACGTCGGCATCTTCTCCTTCAACGGCAATAAAATCATCACCACCTCCGGCGGTGGCATGTTAGTCTCCGAAGACGCCAGCATCACCTCCAAAGCCAAATTCCTCGCCACCCAAGCCCGCGATCCCGCACCGCACTACCAGCACTCCGAAATCGGCTATAACTACCGGATGAGCAACGTCCTCGCCGGAATCGGACGCGGACAACTGATGGTATTGAGCGATCGCGTCGCCGCCCGCCGCCGCAACTGCGAAATCTACCAACAAGCTCTCGCACACCTCCCCGGCATCGAATTCATGCCCGAAGCCCCTTGGGGCAGTGCCACCCGCTGGCTGACATGCCTGACGATCGATCCTACCGCCTTCGGTGTCGATC
>NZ_PVWO01000493.1 GCF_003003845.1 Chamaesiphon polymorphus CCALA 037
CTTGTTTATCGTACTAGTCATCCCAGGAAATGACAAAGATCGGAAGTATAACGAGCTAAATAATGATATTTTTACCAACATCAAAGTAGCTTCAGACAACTTTAATCGCGATTTATCAAAAATGTTCTGTTTAAATACAGACATAGTGGAAGTAGAACGAGGCGATACTTTTGGTGAAGATTTACGACTCGATCTGACGATCGGATTTGATGATGCGATTCGAGGTTGCAAGCAAGAGATTAAGATTCCTCGGCTAGGAATGACAGAGAACGGGAAATTAGATCGAGTTGTTAAATCACTCAACGTTACTATTCCTGCGGGTACGAATCATGGTAATAAATTGAGATTGAAGGGACAAGGTGATGCTTGTAAATATGGTGGTAAACCAGGAGACTTATATCTTTGTTTACTCGTTGCATCTCCAGAAAAAGAACACAAACGTAATGATGTAAATATCGATCCAGAAATTAAAATTGGCAAATCGCATTCGCGCGGAGAAGATTTACATATCGATCTGGCGATCGGATTTAATGATGCCATGCTAGGCTGCGTAAGAGATGTGGAGATTTCTCGGCTAGAAATGAACGCAAAAGGTGAGTTAGCGCGAGTTGCTAGCTCGCTAAGATTTACCATTCCTGCGGGTACAAATCATGGTGACAAATTAAGATTGAAGGGACAAGGCGATGCTTGTAGATATGGTGGCGAACCAGGAGATTTGTATCTTTATTTAATGGTTCGATCGCCAGAAAAAACTCGATCTTTAGAACAAGAATCCAAACGTAATGATGTAAGTGTCGAGTCGGAAATCGAAACCAATGGTTTGCATTTTAGAGACAAAGATATCCGATTCGATATGGCGATCGGATTTGATGAGGCTATTCTAGGCTGCGAGCGAGAGCTTCAGGTTCCTCGGACAGAAATGACAGATGAAGGTGAGTTAGAATATGTGCTCAAATCGCTAACAGTTAATATTCCTGCTGGTACAAACAATGGTAGTACATTGAGATTGAAAGGACAAGGCCATGCTTGTAGATATGGCGGCGAACCAGGAGATTTATATCTTTATTTATTTGTGGCATTGCAAGATAAAGAACGCAAACGCAATGGCGTAAATATTGAAGCCGAAGTTACCATAACTAGCTCTCAAGCTTCAGCAGGTGGTGAAGTAGTAGTTAATACAATTACGGGATGGAGAACAATTTTTATATCTCCTGGTACGAAGACTGGAGATTCTTTAATATTGAGTGGTTGTGGTGTTTACCAACCTGGTAATCCTAGCAAAAATGGTGACTATATTATCAAATTTAAATGTGAATAAGCATCGGCTTTGAACAATAATTATATGAACGATCTATCCAACCTTTTCGCCTTACTCGATCGCGCGCGCTTGCTATCATTTCAGATGCAACGATACCCAGAAGCGGAAATATTACTACAACAGTGTTTATCGATCGATCCAAATCATGCACCTACCCATGCTTTATTAGCCATAAATTATGCAAATATGAAGCAAGGCGAACTGGCGATCGCATCCGCAAAAAAAGCGATCGAATTAGCTCCAGATGATAGCTATAATCACTATGCGCTAGCCTGTGCCTATAGATATCACGGACTAATCACCAGATCGGAACGTGCGATTACAGTAGCGATTGGCATGAACCCAGACATTCCAGAATATTTTGGGGTTCAGGCAGAAAACTTTATCATTCAACGTCAATATACCAAGGCTCTCGATGCCTTAAAAATTGGTTTGAGATTAGATCCACAAAATATCTATTGCCTAGAATTAAAGCTTAAAGCTTTTATTCAGCTACGTTTATATGTAGATGCCGAACAAATTGCAGATCTTTTACTGCCATTATGCCCCAATGATGCTCGTGTATATCGGTTAGTCGGAGACTTATATCAATTACAAAATAAAAACCAGCAATCGATCGCAGCTTATCAAGAGAGTCTACGTTTAAATCCATTGCAAACCGATCTTCAAGCTTTAGTCCAAGTTTATATGTATCGATAAAGTCTAAATTGGGTCAATGTGCTATCCTAAGCGTTAGGAAAAATACCGATCGGAGATTAACGATCGCCGCATATCGCTAAAAGTTAATGAGCAATAAATCCCCGCGTTGTGTTGTTTGCAAACAGATATTTAACGATCGACACTGGTATTATCATCAGCTTTGTCAAGCCTGCGGGGAATTTAACTACCAGAAACAACAAGCAACAGCAGATCTCAGTGGCAAAATTGCCGTAGTTACCGGAGCGAGAGTAAACATCGGTTATGGGGTATGTTTGCGATTATTACGATCGGGTGCGAGAGTAATTACTACAACGAGATTTCCCCATCATGCAGCTCAGAAATACAGTCAGGAAATCGATTTTGAACAGTGGCGCAACAGGTTGCAGATCTATCCTCTCGATCTGCGAGATTTAGCCAGGGTAGAAGCATTTACTCACTATATCGATGGGGTTTATCCACATCTAGATATTATCGTCAACAATGCCGCTCAAACCATCCGCCGTCCTCCCGCATATTATCGGCATTTAATCGAGCTAGAATCGCAACCTATCGCCCAATTAGCGGCTCAATTGCAACCCTTAATTATAAGTCCCGAAGCTAGTCTCGATCGATCTCAAACTAACGCTCTCAACCCCACTCCTAATTTAGTCTCGATCGCACCAGGCGATCTAGTTGCTAATTTATCTCAAATTCCGATGTTACCCGAAGACGAGGTAGATCCGGCGTTATTTCCGATCGATAAATACGATCGAGATGGCAATCAAATTGACTTGCGATCGGTTAATAGTTGGTTGCTTAGGGATGATGAAATAAGTATCGTCGAATTATTAGAAGTTCATGTGGTGAATGCGATCGCACCCTTCGTCATTAATAGTCGGTTGAAAGGAATGATGACTAGACACCAAAATATGGATAAATATATCATCAACGTCTCTTCTCAAGAAGGCCGATTTAACGGTGTAGATAAACCCTGGCGACATCCCCATACAAATATGGCAAAAGCCGCACTCAATCAAATGACGCGTACCTGCGCCAAAGAATATGCCAAACATCGCATCTTTATGAATGCCGTCGATCCAGGTTGGATTAGCTTTCAACATCCACACCCGATCGCGACTGAAATGATCGATCGCGGTACCGAACCACCATTTACAATTATCGATGCCGCCGCCAGAATTTGCGATCCAATTTGGACGGGATTAAACACAGGTAATAATCAATTTGGTAGGTTATTTAAAGATTATCAAATTATCGATTGGTAATTATATTTTTTTTAAATCTGTAGGGGCGGGTTTATGCTAGATATCTCCGAAACCCACAAATAACATTAAAACAAACCCGCCCAACCCCACTAGCATGTATCATTTTTAAATTAAATATTTATTGGTAATATTATTTAACTTTTAATTTTTTATAAAAATTAAAGTAGCTTGCTTTAATAGAAGAGGTATCGTCTTCTGCATCTTCAAAATTTTTCTCTACTGGACTTACTAGAACCATTGCAGATTGAGATAGTTCTTCTGGTTTATTGTGAAACCAAGTAGAAATAGAAAAGTCGGGTTTGTAAACAACCCAAAATTTACCAGTTAGATGCTCTGATTTAAGATATGAGAAAGAGCCTCTATATATCTTAGATGGTTCTTTCAAATCTTCCAATGATGGTTGTTGTAAAGTATCATCATCGTCATCATAATTTGAGAACCACCAATCTCCACAACTGACGAATGTCGCTATCTTTGCCCATGATGGGCGCACTCTATTAAACCGATCTTCTAGTTCATCACTAATATTTAGATCGAACTCCTGTGTATACTTCAATTTGAGAACCTCTTTTGCAGATAATGAATACCAGCTTGAAGAAAGATGATAAATACTAAAATTGTTTAGCCTAGTTTATGTTTTCTCGCCGATCGATCTAGACCAGACGCGAATTATTAATAAAATACCCATTACCAGCAGAAAGGCACAAGCAGATAGTGTTTGCGGCCAGGGAATTTCGAGAACGCCTCGGACGATAACTTCGCGCAGGACGGAAACGATCGCAACTTCGATCGCGACACCGATGGAGACTCGCTGTTCTTGGAGGTAAATAATTAGCAGTCGGAATAGTTCGACGAGGATCAGGACGAACAGAATATCGGCGGTGACGACTTTTAAATCTAGTGGTGGGAGCAGTGAGATAAACATCGCTCTGAGTTGTAAT
>NZ_PVWO01000078.1 GCF_003003845.1 Chamaesiphon polymorphus CCALA 037
ACCAGAGATTCTGCTTGCAAAGCTTTAGTTAAATCAGGAATGTCGAAATCAGCAGCATTCCAAGGTGGGGTGGAGGTGGGGAAGCCGACTCCGATCGCCAGAATCCCCCAAAATCCTTGGCGTAAATCTAGCGTATCTTCCACCACATAATGCACGAAATCGTGGGGCAGAATGCCCTGTTTTGGCATGGGGCAACGAGTGGATGTGCCATTGTCACGCAGGCATTCCATCCAGTCTTGTTTGCCCGCACATTTTGTAAATCGAATTTGCATAAATATCTCCTTTATTCGATCGCTGCTACTAAACTTTCCAAATCTTCCGAATTTACGAACATATCGATCAAGGGCTGAACGAAAGAGTTTAATGTCAGTGTGAAACTAGATTTATCGAATCGCTGCGGATCGAAGACAAATTCACTATAGCTAGCTAGCGTATCGAGACCACTTACGTTGAGCAAGATTTCAACTGCTACCGCAACTGCAATTTTTAGGAGTTTCTGAAGTTGTTTTTGCATGGTTCCCGGTCTCCGATCTGAGCAATCGTAAAGGTTTAATTTTGGTGAATCTTATCGAATGCGGCTGTGGTTGTATCGATCCAATCGGATTGGATCTGAGGAAATAAAACTTGAGATCGATTCTCCACAGAAGCGGCTACTTGTGCTGAGCGAAGTCGAAGTACGCCAACGCCAAGATTGGCATTTGACAAATCTTCGAGGCTAAAGAGGCGATCTGAGTCGGCGAAGTAGTCGGCGGTGTCGGGATCTGCGGGATTCCAAGGATAGGGGATCGTTGGTGCTGCCAGCAGACAATCGATTAAATCGGTCTCAATTTCAGCGATCGGTCTGTGTTGTTGTTTGGGTGTCACGATCTTTTTCATTGTGGGTGTGTGATGAATGAGCGACCTGATATTTGTAATGTACAATTTGAATCTGCTCCTGTCTGTGCAGGAAAGTATGGATCTAAAGAACAGAAAAGTATGGTGTTTAGACAGTAGGCGATGGAGATCGATCGCCCAAAAATACCCAACCCCCGATCGAGAGTTGAGTATGGATATTAACAACTTCTTTATCGATTACCGACGCTTGGATGCCATAAAATATCCAAGTAAATCGATCGAGTCTTATTTGTAGCAAATAATGCGTAATAGTCGATCTTTACCTAATTTGGCTTGGATATTTGTTGTCTGTTCGGGACAGCGCGATCGTTCGGCAAACCAACCATTCTTGGCAGATGAACCTAACTTAATCGATCCTGATGGTTTACAAGCAATCGTCCCAGCGGGATCGTCTTTGCACTCAGATCCTAGCTGCACTTCTTGAATCCGCCATGTACCCGGATCGAGATTTTTGAACTGGCTCTTACTATTGCAGTACCACCGAATTTGTCTGCTATCTACACGCAAACTATCGCTCAGGGGTGTCTCTCCCGATTTATCGCGCTTGAGCAAGATGGCTCCAGGCGTATCGAGTGGCGCATTGTAGCGGGGGACGATAATGACTTCGCCACTACAACGATCGGTCATTTTTTCCAGCTCTTTGCCACTTGCCATACTGGGTGAAGCTGTAACTGATAATGCAGCGATCGCAGACAGTCCCGCTAAACCGATCGCCCAAATTTGTCGTTTCATGTTAATTTATCTCCTGGTTGGTTAATTGAGGTCTAGTTAGTAAGCCATTCAGGTGAGACATTTCGCCTGAATAATTTATGAGGCAAACGATCGAGATTATTTGTAGCAAACAATTCTGAGTAGTCGATCGGTTCCCAGTCGCGCCCGAATGTGAGATGTGCCAGCAGGACACCGCGATCGCTCGGCAAACCACCCATCTTTGACAATTGCTACTTTCACCTGAACCGGACTGAGAATCGTCCCAAGCTTGATTCGCCATGCACCGGGATCTAATGCTGAATACGAGCTATTGCTCTTGCAGTACCAGCGAATTTGGCGATCGTCTACCCGCAGATAATCGCTGAAATCGGTATTACCCGATCGATCGCGCTTGAGATAAAGGCTGCCATCGGTAGTTAATGGTGCGTTGTAGGTGGGGACGATAATGACATCGCCACTACAGCGATCGGTCATTTTCTCTAATTCCTTGTGTTCGAGCGCGGCACTGGGTAGAGCTGAAAAAGCAAGGTTACTCAGTATCGATAAGGCTGAAACAGCGATCGCGCTCCAATGATAATGTTTCATAATTTTGTAATTCCTTGGTGTTGAGAAGTTAATGGCGATTGATTGGGATGAAATGCCCAGCCATTAACTAAAGATGTAGTTGCGATAGCAGGTATTCGAGATCTACTTGCCATCGATCGAACCTTACTTATGCGCGATACTGAGTCGGATTGTGGCTTTCTTTTCTCCATCGCCCAAACCTTCCATGTCAAAGGCTCGATCGCGTTGAGCGACTGGTTTACCTTGCTCGTTGAGGATCTCGCCTGTGGCTGGGTTATAGCGCAGGTTGAGAATTTTCAATCCACCGAGGGGGTTGATATCGATCCCTTCTTGAGCGTTATTGTCTTTGTCATACAGTTCCACCCGAACTGGAACTAAAGACTTGGTACTGCGACCGCTGGCACGCACGCCAAACTTAACTGAGGACTGGTTTTCAGGTGCAGTGGCGAAAGCGATGCGTTCGCCATCGACGAATACTCTGACAAACATATCTGGACGAGATTCGATCGCATTCCCCGGATCGAAAGCAACTGGTGCAGTGTCCGCACGATCGACTCGAACTTCGATCGTGCTCGATTGCACAGGGGATTGTGCCGACACTGGAGCGATCGCGGAGTATGTACCTAGAGCAGAAATAGTGGATAATCCGATCGCTAAAAATTGACGTTTCATACTGATGATTTCCTTTGATTTAATGACAGTTGTTGTTAACTTGAATCGAGTATTTAATGCTTGTTACTCGATTCAATTAACTCGATACTTTCAAGATAAAATTTAAACGAGTAACTGTCTGTACAGGAAAGTATGGAGGTAGAGTATGGAAAAATTCTTTAAAAAGTATGTTGCACCGCTGAAAAAGGATGGTAGCTATGCTTAGATATCCATAGGGGACTCGATCGGAGACAAGGATAATGGAGTTACAGCAGGCATTGACACTGGTTGATTCTGCCATATCCGATCGGATCGGGCGGCAACTCTCTGAGGTGGAAATCGCCCTGTTCAATGGTGCGTGGGAAGATGCCACCTACGAGCAAATTGCCGATCGATCTGGGTATTCCATCAACTATTTACAACGGGATCTCGGCCCGAAATTTTGGAAGCTGTTAAGCGATGCCTTCGATCGCAAGTTAAATAAAACCAATATCCGTGGCGTTTTCAGCCAATTAACCGCGCCGACTCCCACAAGAAAAGATCGGGTGGCAATCGCCCCGATCGATGAAGTTGAATCTCCGGCTGCACATATCGATCGAGGGGAAGCCATCGATGTTTCGATCTTTTATGGTCGGACGACAGAATTAGCCACCCTTACGGACTGGATTGAAGCCGATCGTTGCAGATTAATTGCCCTGTTAGGGATGGGTGGCATTGGCAAAAGTTCTCTGGCTGCTAAACTAATCGATCGATTGCAAGATCGGTTTGCGAGGGTGATTTGGCGATCGCTTCGCAATGCCCCACCTTTGGAAACTTTACTCAAAGATTTAGTTCCTTTTCTCTCGCAACAGCAAGATACCGAACCCACACCAGCAAGATTGTTGTACTGGTTGAGACAATCCCGTTGTCTGGTAATTTTTGATAACGTGGAAACTATCATGCAGGCTGGCGAACGGACTGGTTTGTATCAACCTGGATACGAGAACTATGGAGATTTATTCCGGTTGGTAGGTGAAACAAATCATCAAAGTTGCATATTACTTACCAGTCGCGAAAAACCTGCTGAAGTTAGTACTTTTGAAGCAATAGATGGCACCGTGCGATCGCTACCGCTGACGGGTTCGCCCGAAGCTGCATTCGCACTATTTACCTCCAAGGGATTGACCGGAAGTGAGGACGAACGGCAACAATTAGGCGAACGTTATGGTTATAGTCCGTTAGCTTTAAAGATTACGGCGGCATCGATTCAAAGTTTATTTAATGGCGAAATTGGGGCGTTCTTAGCTCAAGATACCCTCATTTTTAATGGATTGCGACGACTTTTGGATCGACAGTTCGAGCGATTGTCGGAATTAGAAAAAACGATTATGTATTGGCTGGCACTCGATCGCGAATGGACGAGCATCGCCGAGTTGCAAGCAAGTATTGTGCCGCGCATCCCCAGAGCGAGTTTACTAGAAGCTTTGGAATCCTTGAGTTGGCGCAACCTAATTGAAACAAGATCGGGTCAATACACTCAGCAACCTGTAGTGATGGAATACACGATCGAGTGTCTCATTGCCGAAATTTCGGAAGAATTAATTACTGACAAACCCAAAAAAATCATCCACTATGCCTTAATTAAAACCAATGTCAAAGACTATATTCGTAACAGTCAGATCTCCCTAATACTGCAACCGATCGCCACCCAGCTTCAAGAATACTTTGCCGATCCAACTACCTTAAAAACCCAAGTTAGACAAATTATCGCCACCATCCATAAGTTAGAAATTAAATATAGCAATTATGGAGCGGGCAATATCCTCAATTTATCTCTCCATCTGGCGATCGATCTCGGTGGTTTCGATTTTTCCCACTTGAGTATTCGTCATGCCGATCTTCAAGGGAAAGCATTACATCGAGTCAACTTGAGCGGTGCAGATTTCGATCGTTGTACATTCACCCAAACCTTTGGCGCAATCCTTGGCATCGCTTTTAGTCCCGATAATAGTATTCTGGCTTTTGGTGATAGTAATGCCTCCATTCGACTATGGAGTACGAGCGAGACAGATAAAGATCTTCTCGATCTCGATCGACCGTTATTAACCTTGAGAGGTCATCAAAGCTGGATTTTATCCGTAGCTTGGCATCCCGACGGCACGAAAATTATTAGCAGCAGCGAAGATCGCACCATCAAACTCTGGGATGTCCGCACGGGAGCATGTTTGCATACCTTTGTCGGACACCAAGCATCGGTTTGGAAAGCCGCCTGGAGTCCAGATGGTAAACTAATTGCCAGCGGTGGCGGCGATCGAGATATTAAAATTTGGAACGCTCAGACGGGAGAATGCCTGCATACTTGCCAAGCCCATCAAAATCTAGTCTGGTATGTCACTTGGAGTCCAGACGGTAACACCATTGCCAGCGGTAGCGACGATGGCACGATCTGCCTCTGGGATGCCGATAGCGGTCGCTGTATCGACACGATCGAGGTGCAGGGTTATTGGGTGCGATCGGTGGCGTGGAGTCCCGAATCGTGGCATCCTGAAGGTCAAATTTTAGCTAGTGCTAGTTCCGACCGATCGATTCGGCTGTGGAATGTCCAAACCGGAGACCCGATCCGCACGATCGCCGGACATCAAAGCTGGATTTATGAAATAGCCTGGAGTCCCGACGGTCAAATTTTAGCCAGCAGCAGTGGCGATTTCACCATCAAACTCTGGAATCCAGTTAACGGCGAATGTCTGAAAACGCTTCAAGGTCATCAAGAACCCGTCTGGACGATCGGTTGGGCATCTGGGGGCAAAGTTATCGCTAGTGGCGGTTACGACCAATCCGTGCGCCTGTGGAATGTGGGAACGGGGCAATGTCGGCGGATCTTGCAAGGTTATACCAACTGGATTAGAAGCGTAGTTTGGAGTCCTGACGGTACATACCTAGCAAGTAGTAGTACCGATCGCACGGTGCGGATTTGGGATGCTGCTACTGGAAAATGCCTGCACAATGCGATCGGACATCAAGGGTGGGTGTTTGGGGTGGCGTGGAGTCCGAATCGAGCGGTAGTTGCCAGTGGTAGTAGCGATACTAATATCAAACTCTGGGATACCAATACGGGTAAATGTCTGACCACCTTACACGGTCATGCTAGTTGGGTGTGGTGCTTAGATTGGAGTCCAGACGGTACGATGCTGGCGACTGGTAGCAGCACCAACGATCTCACCGTTCGGGTCTGGAATGCCCAGACGGGAGAATGTCTGAAGGTTTTATCCGGTCATCTCAGTTGGATTTGGTGCTTGAAATGGCATCCCAATGGCAAAATATTAGCCACAGCGGGGAACGATCGCACGATCCGGTTGTGGGATGTCGAAACTGGGGAATGTTTGCAAGTATTGGATGACGATCGAGTCTGGGGCGCGACACTGGCTTGGAGTCCCGATGGTAAATGCTTGGCAACTAGCACGGTCGATTTTACCGTCCGCCTGTGGCAACTGGAAACCGAGACTTGGCAAGACACCTCGATCGTTCACAGTGGTTTAATTTGGTCGATCGCTTGGAGTCCCGATGGCAGATCGCTCGCGACGGCTAGTGACGATGGCACGATTAAGATCTGGAATGTGGATAATTATGAATGCCTGCATACTCTGTCAGGACACCAACAGCGGATTTGGTCGATCGCGTGGAGTCCAGATGGCAATACCTTGGCGAGTAGCAGTAGCGATGAAACGATTCGACTGTGGGATGTCAAAATGGGCGAGTGCAGTCAGATCTTGAGAATCGATCGACCCTATGAAGGTACGAATATTGCGGGCGTGACTGGAATTACCGAGGCACAGCAGGCAACTTTGAAAGCTTTAGGTTGTTTAGATATCTTGCCAATCTCTGGCATCGACAAATAAAGACAAGTGTTTGGGATTACTTGTAGCAACAATCACCTCACGAGCATTATTTGTTACGGACATTGCTTGTGCTGCTAAAATCACATCACCATCTAATGCTTTGTCATCGGCAGTCGGCTTGCCTTGTTGCCTGACTTGCGACCATAATTCCGCAGCCTGTATCATTACCTCGGTAGTAATGGGAAGATAGATAAGTTCTGATTTTAATTGGTCTAATTTACCAATTCCAGATTGTTTATTAGCGCGTAATAATTCTCTTCTAATTTCATAATCTACGATCTCTGGTACGATCGCGAGATCTCCACTCTGCAAAAGACTTAGCAACCATCTCTGACATTGCAACGCCAATTGTGTAGCTTTTGGATTCGTTATTAATCCAACAGGCGCAGAATCTAAAACTATTAACCGATTCATTAAATTGAAACGCCTTCGATAGATTCAATTATTCCCAAAGTTTCCTTTTGTTCCTCTTCTTCATCTAATTCAATCCAATCTTGAAATAGTTTCCCGATTGCTGCTTGAGTTTGTTCCTGTCCTTCAGTACTGTTAATTCGATCGATCGCCCTGTTCCAAGCATTTGTAGATGTTTGCTTGACAATTGAATGTTGGCGGAAACTCCGAACAATTTTTAATAATTCCGGTATGTACTCATCTGGAGTTTGTTCGATTTCGGTAAGGAGATCGAACCGTTGGTCTGCTGTAGGAATTTGTGGAGTATTCATCTTAGATATGTAGAAACAGCACACAACTATCTTAGCAACAGGATCGATCTCCTGTTGGCAATCTTTCAAAATCTTGGATTAGGTTAGATCTCTCACTTTATCAGAGTAGGTCTGTGCAAAACTTTTGACCATCCGCACGACCGGAAGAACGCTGTGGTTGGGAAGCGAAATCTCAAATTTCTCACTCACGTTATAGCCGAACCTGCGATATAGCGGTTCGCCCGCCAAAGTGGCAATAATCTCAATCGTCTTAAATCCGGCTGTTAAAGATGCTGCTTCACACCGTTCCATCATCTGGCTGCCAATCCCTCTGCGTGCCCACTCAGGACGAACGAAGAACGCACGAATCTTTGCCGAATCAAAGCTTGGATCGAGTAACCGATCTTCTGCCGCTGTTTTGCCCAGATCGCCTCCATACAGCGTTTTTCGTTTGCTCCAACCACCGCAGCCGATAATTTGGTGCGCGTTCTCGGCGACGAAATAAGTTCCATCCTCGATTAGCTGGCGGTCAACACCAAAAACGGTTCCCAACGCTCCTTCAATTTGTTCGGAAGTATAATAAGTTGCTTGAAGTGTTCTAGCGGATTCTGGAATCAGACTCACTAAGGCAGTAATATCTTCTGGGCGAGCTAGACGAATTTGGATGTCCATATGATGTTATTTATCCAGTCGATCGATTGTTAGCCTAACTTAATTTTGAATCCTACAAATTTAGCGAAAAATGGTGACTTGCAATGTTCATCCGTTGTCGCAAATAGAACCGATGAGCATCAAAACGCTGAACTCCTGAATCTAGATGTAGCTGCTGGCAATCATGGTTTCTGGCAAAGTTCATCAACCATTCAAATAGATTTTGTCCACAACCCTCTGACCGCTCTGCTTCATCAACAACTAGATCGTAAACGTATAAAAATCGTCCCCACGCTAAACACTCAGAAATACAGAACCCTGCTACAGCTACAACTCGATCGTCTCGCTCTAAAAAAGCAAGCTGATAACCACCTTGCTGTTGACGCTGAACTTGCTCTAAAAAATTCTCTTGTTTCAGGTGTGGACGTAATTGAGCCAAGACTGGAAAGCATTCAAGAATATGTGAATCAGATGCTGTTAATTGAATCGACATTAATTAAAATCCCTCAAAACTTTAGTTCTAAATCATCACGTTCGACTCTAAAGATCGAATCGTCGATCTCCTGACATTGCTTGGTGCGCTGTCTTGTCTCGCTAAACCGTCGGGTAACTTAGGCGTGCGCGCATCCGCAATTCTCAATTCTCAATTCTCAATTCTCAATTAATTTCCCTAGCTCAATGACTGAGCCAATGCTGTTACTCGTGTTTTGAGTGTCGGGCTGATATCGTTGAGAATTTTGACAAAGTTAGGATGGGTTAATCCCGTACAGAGAAATGCCCAGCGATAGGCTTGCGATTGATGGGACTGAATTTCTTGGAGATTAGCAGTTGTCAGCGGACGCGAAATTGCTGCTTGTAAACTGACTAAATCTAGTTGCACCTGAGCCATCAAGATCTCATTCAGTATTGTTACCAATTTTAGATAATCTTCGATCGCTATTTCAATCTCGCGATCGGGCATCGTTGGCACTAATTCATACAATAATAAAGCGTCCAACTTAGTATGTTGGGCTTCTTCTAGCCAGTGATATTTTAATAAATTGCTAAAACAGCGATCGAGATTTTCGGCATGATTATCGCGGACGCTTTCCAAATAGTGACTCTGAGTTGTCCACTCAAATTGCAGCGTTAATAACAACACGCTCAACGGGTGGTATGTCAAAACCTGCTTGGCAATTTCTTCGCGAGGTTCGACACCCGCACAGGGCGTATTAAACCCTCGATCGAATGCAGCAGCAAAGTTTTGGAATAAACGAATGTGTTTGCCTTCTTCTTCCGTGAAACAAAGTAAGGCGTGTAGGGCATCGGCATCGCGATAGCCTTTGCGCTGTAGTTGTGCCCACACCATTGGAATGATGAATTCTTCAACCAAGACAAATAAGTGTAGATAACTCTTGCCTCTAATTTGGTTGAGTAGGAGTTTTTCTCTGGCATTCAAACATTCGATTGCATCGCTACCAACTAGAGCTTCTGGTAGAAAAGATTTGGTGAAATCTAGTTGTTTGTCTCCACCAATTAGATCTGCTACTTGCCAGTCAACTTTGATGGCATCATGCAGAATAGATGTATAAGTATATGTAGATTGCATAAGCATGAAAATAACATCGAATTGTTAGACGACATGTGTGGGATTGGCAAGTGCCAAAGTGAGAAATTGACGATCGACATCGACAAATCCCGCCCGTCGATACACGGTTTGGGCTGCTTCATTTTTATGCCCTACTTCGACCGATATAGCCCGAATTTGATGGCATTTACAAAACTCACAAACTACTTGCAAAGCTGCCGTACCAAGACCTGCATTGCGAAAAGGAGATCTAATGAAAAAATCGTCTACATACGCCATCAAACCTCCATATTCCATGCCATATTTTAGCGTCAGGACTATGTACCCGACATCCTTGTCTCCCGATTGGATGACCCAAACATATCCAAAACGTTTGTTGGCGAGAAGGGTGGCGAAAGATGAAGCTGCATGAGAACGATTGAGTTCGTAGCCTGCTTCGGCATAAAACTCCGCCATCAGCTCGACCAGTTGCTCTATATCAATGGGTAGTGCTGTTCTCATGATTAGATCGCTTTCAAAGCTTCAACATCTGTTGCTATAATCTGCTCTAAATTGGTTGTAAATAATTTTATTTTGCGCCTTGTAATTGGCAGTAAAATGTCGTCAACTAGTATTTTATCTACTTGTAATCGCGAATTTCATCGATGTTTTCTTCCCATTTAGCACCGTTAAATTGAGAGGTCGCGAATAGATCGATCGCCTTGTCATCCAAACATCGCACATTCACGTCATAGCCATCAGGATGGGAGCGGGGGCGATAGAAGGAATGAATGCCACAGTTGCGACAAAAAAGATGTTTGGCAGTACCAGTATTGAAGGTATAGGTACTCAATTCATCCTGTCCTTGTAATAGGGTAAATCGATCGGCAGGAACGATGAGATGAATGAAACCTTTTTTCTGACAAATCGAACAATTACAATCGATCGCCGCTAGTTTTTCTACCAAGACGCGATATCTGACCGCACCACAATGACAGCCACCAGTAAAAGTTGTTAAGTCATTCATGAGTTCGAGTTGTTAATGTAATGATGTGCTGGGATCGATCGAATATTTCCATTCTCAATTCTTGAAAACAAACCATACTCTGGCGCGGATTCTCTAGAAATATCTGGTAGATTGTCCCGCAAGTCATCCCATGTACTGCTGGCTTGCAATGCTGCGACAACAATCTGAAGTGGTTCATCCATAATTGTGGGAAAATCCACCTCTTCTGGAAGTTGAATCCGATATGCTAAATATTCTTGGGGTGGCAAAAATTTAGCATCAATGCCTTCTTTATTACCTCTGGGATCGACTCGATACCAGCCAAGATCGGGTAGATAAATCGCATTGAAACCATGCAAGCTGTAAGGCGCACCTTTGTCGTCGATACTCAATCTTTGATAGCAAAATCCCGCTGGAATCTGATTTGCACGTAACAGTGCTGCTAGCAAATGACTTTTAGCAAAGCAATAACCCGTTCTATATTTCAGTACGTCTGAAGCTAGACAGGTGGTGGGATTCATCTGATAGTCACAACTATGATAAATTTCATCTCGCACCCACTCAAAACATGCTTGAGCGATCGCTGTTGGGGTTTGATGTCCCGCTGCAATTTGCTTGGCACATTCCAGAATATCGAGATGCTGCCAATCGATAACTTTACTAACTTTTAAATATTTTTCCATCTCGATCTTAGCTAAATAGATGTTTCATTTAATGCCAATCTTCAACAGTCAGAGCGTAGCGTTCGTGGTCGCGCCATTCGCCATCGATTTTTAAATAGCGTCGCGAAAATCCCTCTCTGGTGAAATTCAATCGCTTGACTAAATCGATTGATGCTCGATTTTCGGGTTGGATATTAGCTTCAATTCGATGCAATTTGAGTATGCCAAAAGCATAATCGATCGCCAACCGAACTCCCTCTGACATCAAACCCTGTCCGGCAAAATCTACATCTGCATAATAACCAAGATAAGCATTTTGAAACGATCGATAAAATATTTGACTGAAATTTGCAACCCCAATAATTCGATCGTTAGCAACATGGCAAATTAACAACCCTTCAAAATCTGCCTGGTGACACCGATCGATATAATCTTGACAATCGCGTTCGTTCAATGGCGGAGTCACCCAAGGATGGTGAAACTCCTGGCTTCGATGATGCAGTGCCAACAATTCTTGGCAATCTGCTGGAGTTGGTTTTCTAATCAAAACACGTACTGACATCATAGCCTCCAGGATTGGTTTTCACCTTCGATCGTTTGCCTACACATGTAATCGATCGCTATAATATGCCCAAGCTGCTGGCAAACAAGCTTTACAGATAGCTTCGACATGGCGATCGTCCGTACCGCAGCAACCGCCCAAGACATTGAAATTGGGGAATTTCGATCGCAGATCGCGATACTGTTGCCCCAACTCGGTGGGATTACCTTCATCCAAGTCCGGTGCCTCATTTAGTTCGGCATGACTGCGGCTCGAAGCATTAGCTCGAATCCCGCGAATCCGACTTACCCAGGCTTCACCTGCTGTCAGCACATCAGCAAAATGGGTCGGATGGGCACAATTAATCATGTAATAGGCAGGAGCGTTATCAGTCTCGGCATCGACTCGATCGATTGCTTCTGGTAAACTTTGTCCTGTGGGCAATTTGCCATCGGTTTCCACCGTAAAAGAGATAACTACAGGCATATTGACAGCTTGGGCGGCTTTGACGATGCCGATCGCTTCTTCCACATAGTTGATGGTCATAGCGGTCACTAGATCTGCCTCAGTATCGCGGAAGACTTCGATTTGAGGACGATGGTAATCCGCCGCTGCCTCGACTGTCATCGCCGTGGTAGGGATGTAACCATCGCCACGCGGCCCGATACAACCGCTAATGACGATTCGAGATCCTGCGGTTTCATATTCTTGGCGAATATCTTGCAACAGCGCGATCGCTTTGCGGTCGATGTCTGCCAATTGTGCCGAACTATAACCGAGTTTGTGTCCCCAGTCTGGGTTAGCACGCCAAGTTACGCTTTCTAAAATTAAGCCCACACCATAATTTTTGGCAAGATTGCAGTAGGTGCGGAAGTATTTTTGGATCGCTTGAAATCCAGCCTCGTGCTTGAGCAAATCGAACGATGCAAATTCTGGTAATTCCCATCCTTCATGAAAGATGAGAGTGGTTTCCATGCCGCCATCGGTGATAAATAGATCGCCAGATAATTGGGGTAGGTTATTTCGGTATTGAGTCATGGTATTGCTCCTTTAATATTTTGGGTTGGTGTTAACTGGTTTAGCGTTGTGACAAGGTTTCTATGAAAGACACTAGATCGGACGCAAAGAGATCGGGTTGTTCCCAGTGCAGAGCGTGTCCGGCATCTCGATAGACGATCGACTGCGAACCCGCGATCGCCGCCATCAAACTCTCTTGTTCGCTCCAGGGACAGAATGTATCTCGATCGCCCCAGATAACCAGTGTTGGGGCGGCGATTTGCTTGATTTCATCAGAAAAATCCGTCTCCAGAAAGCCTGCAAAAGCTGCTCTCCAAACGTGTGCCGGAACTTTCATGCTCTCGGAGATTACGCCTGCAAAGAAGGTTGGCGACACTGGTTGAGCCAGGGTACTCTGTTGGAAATCTCGAATGAAATCTGGATCGACCGGATCGGTGAGTGTCGAGATGGCAGCGTCCCAAATTGCCTGGACATCAGGATTGGATCGGAAGTTGACAAAGGAACCTACCAGCACCAGCCCCGCTGTCCGATCGGGATAGTCGATCGCAAAGCGTTGAGCCACAGAACTGCCCATCGAATGACCGACGATGACGGCGGATCGAATTTCCAGTGCGTCCATAAAGGCTGCCAGATCCGACGCAAAATCATTAAAGCGATAACCAGACATCGGATGGCTGGAATCGCCGTGCCCCCGTTGTGTCAAAGCAAAAACGTGCATGGATGCGGGTAAATGCGGCAGCACGGGCTGGTAGGAGTACCACGAATCGGTAACTCCATGCAGGAGCAGAACGGGAATGCCCGATCGATCTCCTTGTTCGACATAAGAGAGTGCGATCCGATCGGGAAGCTCGACAGATTTAATCGTGGGGTTCGACATACAAAATCTCCTTAAATTAATTGAGAATTGCGGCTCTCGCACGCCTTTGTTGCCCGACGGTTTAGAGAGACAAGACAGAGAATTGAGAATTGAGAATTGCGCCTCTCGCGCGTCTTTTGGTCAATGACTTGAAGAAAAAGTTGGGCGATAGTTTTGCGCTTGGCTGTCAAACTTTGTTTAGAACAAAGACTGTGAGATCGAACCGCCCAACCTCGATCGATTAATCAATGCGGAAGGTAATACTGGCCTTCTTGCCGTTGGTTCCCGCTACAGTTAGGGTTTCGCCGAGCCGTCCGCGCAGTCCATTCGGGCCAAAGACTTCGCCCGTTCGGACAGCATATTGCAGTTGCAAGTCTTTTTGGTTGGGATCGGGACTGATAGCCGCAGTCTCATCACTACCAGGATCTTCCTCAGATAGTCGCAAGATAATTGGGATTGTGAGCTGATTCGCATTCGGCTGATAGGTGACTGTGTGATTGAAAGCTGGAGTATCATCCTCCGCAATTTTTTTGGAATCCATCGCTCGACCATCGATCGTCGGTTTAATCCGAAAGTCAGCCCGATCTGTACCGAGCGAAATCGCCCGATCGTCAAATTTCGATAGTGCTTTGGCATTTTCTATTGTCAAACGCAGCGGAGGAGGCACTGGCGTAACCAACGGAATCACATATTCAAATGGCGCAACAGCAGCGGGAGCAATTACTTCCAATCGATAATCGCCAGCATCCAAAACCCGATCGATTGCCACACCTGACTTGGCAGTAGCGATCGGAGTATCGTTACGGTACAGGCGCATTTCAGCATTTTGCTGATTTGGGATAACTAGAGTCGCTATATACTGAGCCTTGCGGCCAATATTAAAACTATAATTGTCTGTTCGATCTTGGTTGTTTCTGAGATTGCCTTTAATCATATAAACCCGATCGAAATGCAGTACGCCAATTTTTTGAGGTGTGTTAGCAGCATCATTGGATTCCCGATCGACAATATCGATCCGTTGGGGTGCAGCTTGGACGAGATTAGCTGACAGGAGGTTGAGTGAAGCGATCGTTGCAGTGGCAATCGCCAATAGTTTTCGGTTCATAGTAATAATCCTTGTTGTTGATGATTTGATAGAAGTAAAGCAAGATTATGCTTTTGGATCTTGCGATTTGCGATTTAATTTCGATCTCCAACTGCTCCAGGAAGGATCGATTTCATCTTGAGTTTTACATCTATAAATCAAGCATATCGATTAGATTTATTCCTGTCTGTACAGAAAAGTATGGATCTAAAGTATGGTTTTTAAGAAACAAAAGTATGGTTGAGACAAGGCGATTTGTGCCGATTTTCAATCGGACAGAAAAATCCCTTGGTTTTGAATCAACAGGTAATATTAACACCCGACCTCGATCGACTAGAATGGCTGGATCTGCGTCCAATAAACATCGCGAAATAAACAAGCTAACAATTCCGAGCGACTATGTATATCCAGTTTTTCGTAAGTGTGGGATAGATGAGACTCAATGGTATGTTCGCTCACCATCAGTGTTGCCGCCATCTGCGAATTATTCAAACCCTTGAATACCAGCCCGACTACCTCTCGTTCTTGGGTCGTCAATTGCCAATGGAGTGGTAATTCAGGGGGAATCGGCGGACGTTCTGGGGCAAAGACGATCGCCGTCGATCCGTCTTGCTCCGATCGAGAGGCTTCAATTCGCAAATTGCCTGCGGGTGTCCAGACATGCAGTGCCCGCGACGGGGTGCCCCGATCGGTGTTGAGACGGGCGATCGCTGCCCATACCGCTGTCGGATACTTGCCTTCTCGCTCGCCAATTTGTCGCAGCCACTGTTGGGCAGCCGAATTGCAAAACAGTTCTTGTCGATCGGCATCCAGTAACAAGATCCCGCTGGCATCGGCACCTACCGCTACCGTTTTTACAGCCCGTTCTCGCTCGTAAGCCGCTTGGAGAATTCGCCCAATGGCTGGTGCTAATAATCGCACGAACCCAACTTCCGTAGGATAAAACGAGTGCTTCGATTCCCGTCGAGCCATCTCTAATGCTGCAATCCAACGTCCCCTGGCAGCAAAACAAGCCCGCAGAATTCCCCCAGCGGGTGTTTGAATATCGTGATAGTGATGATGCCACTCTTTCGCTGTCTTCAAATCGAGGATGGGAACTGGAACGCCCAGGCAAGTATGGGGGAAATCGTGAATCGCGACAGTGCCGAGATTAGCCTGCATCAGTCCGGGAAAGCTGGTTTCAGCCAACGGTTCTCGCACTAGATAAATCCGTTGCAGCCAGAACATCCACTCCTTTCCGTCATCACTCGCGCAGAGGAATCGATCGAACAATAAACTCCCAGGATCGACTCCAAACATCACGCAATCGTCAGCGGGTATGGCTCGTTGCAATGCAGCCATAATCCGACTGCTGACAGCTTCTGGTAGCAGATTCAGCGACTCCAATTCTAGAATCTGAAGTCGTGCCTGCTCTTGGATTTTGGAAAGTCGCGCCATCGCACTCTGGTGTGCCGATCTAATTTCCCCACCAAGATCGCGTTTCTTCTGGATGCAATTGGGGAAGATTTTACCAGATGATAGCACGTAGAAAGACAAGACATCGCTCGCACATTAATCACAGGAGATATTATGATTCATCACATATCGATCGCCGCTGCAAATCCTCTACGGGTTGCCCAGGCACTAGCCGAAATTTGGCAGGGTCTAGTTTTTGATTTTACTCACATTCCTGGCAGTTATTTGGTTGTAGCGGCTGACCAATATGGATC
>NZ_PVWO01000494.1 GCF_003003845.1 Chamaesiphon polymorphus CCALA 037
CCCCATTATCAATTGATTAATTATTTAGCCGATCGATTGAATTATCAGTCTAGCGAACTAGCCACAGCCGATAAATTAGCCGATCGAATTGCAATGCAAACTTACGGACGCGGTTCGATTTATACCACGATCGAAGTCCTTCAAGAAATTGTCACGACTGAAGGTTTTGAAAATATCGATGATGGTTCCGAATCTCGCTATACCGCATCGGGACAAGTAACAATTATCACCATGCACAAAGCCAAAGGATTGGACTGGGATTACGTTTTTATTCCATTTTTAAGCGACAAAATACCCAGACAATTATGGACGCCACAAGGTGCCAAATTTTTAGGCGATTTTACCTTAGCAGAAGTCGCCCGCGCTAAAATCCGCGCCCATCTCCATCACCAATCTTTACCGACGCCCAGAGATGCGTGGGAGCTAGCCAACTATCTCAAACAAGGAGAAGATTTACGGCTCTTATATGTAGCAATTACCAGAGCCAAAAAATTATTATGGTTGGCATCCGAGCAACAAGCACCATTTTTGTGGAATCGATTTAATTGGCAACAAGGCGATCGACTACAAGATAGCAAACCATCACCTTTGTTTTCGGCTTTATGTAAAAAGTTTCCTCAGTTAGTGAGGCAGTAAAGAGTTAATTTGAAAAGACAATCTAACGTTATTTTCCTTATTAGGTGGCTAACCGCTTTCTAGTCTCAATAATAGAGGGGGAAATTTCCAATCGATTAACGCTCGAAAGATCTCATCGACTTCCCGACTCATCGATCTTTGCCATCGTCAAGATCGGCCAAGGAACAGTTTAAAATACTACATAGTAAAACTACTTGTCTAATGGTGAGTCTTGGTTCACTACGTCCTTGTTCCCAGTTACTTACCGTCTGATCTGTTATTCCCAAGGCGTAAGCGATATCCCTTTGAGATAAATTGTGCTGTTTACGGAGACTGACGATGCGATCGCTCAATGCCATACATGATTACAAATTAATTTAGATAAACTAGATTGACAAACCCTAAACTAATTTGTAATAATCTTAACTCATAACCTCCTTTGTTAGGCAGATAGATGAAAATTTTCTCGTTCTTTGCTGGTATTGGCTTTCTCGATTTAGGTTTTGAAATGGCTGGTTTTGACATTGCCTATGCGAACGAGATCGAACCATCATTTTTAGGTGGCTATCAGTACTCGCGTAGTCAGATGAAGTTATCGCAGCCAGAATATGGGTACGATCTCTGTGATGCTGATAGTTTGCTCGAATCGGAGAGAGTAGAGAAGTTGAGAGATTTATTAATCGATGCTAGAAAGGATGGCTCTTTAGTTGGGTTTATTGCTGGGCCACCTTGTCCAGATTTTTCAGTTGGTGGCAAGAATCGAGGCGGTAGGGGAGAAAATGGTAAATTGACAGAAACTTATGTAGAACTCATCTGTCGATATCAACCAGATTTCTTTTTGTTTGAAAATGTCAAAGGTTTGTGGTCTACTGCTAAACATCGATTGTTTTACGATCGAATGCGATCGAGATTAGAACAGAATGGATATTTAATCACAGATAGTTTGATTAATGCTTTAGAATATGGCGTTCCGCAAAGTAGGGAAAGAGCAATCTCCATTGGCTTTAGATCGGATTTAGTACCAATGAGATCGAGTCAGGAATTAGAATCTCAATTTCCGTGGGATATAAACAAACTTTATTCAATCGATAAGATCCAATCCTATCATTGGGCTAAAACAGATCCATTTGGAGAAAATTCATCTTTAAGTTGTCCAGTGGGAATACCTGTCAATTTAACAGTACAGTATTGGTTTGAAAAAAATGATGTAAACCATCATTCTAATAGTCAGCACTGTTTTACTCCTCGTGCTGGACTTAGCAGATTTTTATCGGTACTGGAAGGCGATGACTCTAAAAAATCTTATAAGCGTTTACATAGGTGGAGATACTCGCCTACAGCTTGCTATGGAAATAATGAAGTTCATTTACATCCTTATCAAGCGAGAAGAATATCGGTGGCAGAGGCTCTAGCTATTCAATCACTTCCTCCTGAATTTGAGTTGCCAGCAAAAATGTCGCTTACTGACATGTTCAAAAGCATTGGAAATGGCGTACCATTTCTAGCAGCAAAAGGAATAGCAACGACAATAAATGAGTTTTTATCCGGTAGTTTTATCTCCAATCTATCGGCAACTAAAAATCTAAATTATCATTCACAAACTCCTCTTCTGGAGAAACAGCTTTCTCTTCTCGATCTAGTTTGATAATTTCCTCGTATCTTTTCCAGTATTCATCCAATTCTTGTCCAGACTTGATATTTACTTCTGAATCTATAGCCCTTTCCACACTAGTAATATTATTTCCCGATCGTGGAAGCGTAAAGATCAAAGGTGCAGAAAACACTTCTCGATCTGATGGATTGCTTTCACCAATAATATCATATCTCAATCTGTGTGCTGATTCGTGGATATATCTGCTGGCAAATTTAGCAACGTTTGCTTCTACTAAGATCTGATACCTTCGATCGGGTCGATTGCTGGTTTTTAAGCTAATAAATCCTTTGACTTGGTAAGGAAGACACTTATTTTTAATAACTTTATATAACTCATTAATTTCCTTGAGTGGTGGTGATGAATTTTGCAATATATTTGAGCTAGATGATTCTCGAACAATATCTCGGCTAATCACGACGAAATCAGGAGTCGAGCAGCGGATAAATATTGGTTCTTGTTTGTTCTTAAATATATCTATGAGCAGATCGTACTTCTGTCTCGATTCTTTTTGGTAGATTTCCCAGAACTTGATACTAGTTTCACTACCCATCTTGACTAGATATAAATTTTCGGTCGATTGTAATATCGATCGATGTGCTTCCATAATAAAAGCAAGCTCGTTCCAAGTACCGCGACAATTATTTAGCGATCCTTGCGTGATTGCTTGAGTAGATTTTTGTATAACCACTTGTTCAATTCGATCGACAATATCCAGGAATGTCAATCCATCGAGGTTGAGAGTGGGGTAAATAGCCTCGAATTCATCATTTTTCCTAATTGCCATCGATCTCTATTGCTTTGTAGCTGAATGGTAGACTCAGCTTAATTTAGCAGGTTTTGAGTAGTATTATGACGACTTTAGCTCAAAATCTAAACCTGTACTGAGAATGCCATTATCGAGATTTTTGTTCGGTTCTCCACACTACAGCCTAAATTAGTGATACGCATAATGGCTTATGGAGTAGTTATTTTAAGTTACTGTGAATATATGATGAATAAGATTATTACTATACATGGTGTCATTGAAGTTTGGCTTAATAATTTCAATGATAATTTTTTCCAAGGTGCTGATTTTTTCAAAAAGACGATGTCGGGAGGCAGCTTGAGTGGGCGAGATTTTTGCGGTAGCGATTTCCGTAAATCCAATCTAACAAATATTGACTTGTCTAGTATAAGCTGTGGCTTCTCTTTTGTAAGAATAGTTGTATTAATTGGATGTGTTCTTTTTTCTACATATGTTGCCGTTAATCTGTCTTCTTTACATGACTCTGTGGCAGGAGCAGAATTAAATAGTCAAGAAATAGACTCTATAATAGAGAATTTATCGTTAAAAGTATTATTTCTTTTGTCATTTGCATTCTCTGTTTACTATGCTGCAATATCTTCCTATGTTTATAATTTTCTTGAGTCAAAGGTAGTCGCTATTGGCATAGACATTAAGGAAAAATTCATAAATGGCTATATGAAAACATTTACTATTTTTTTGAAAATAATATATATCCAATGCTTTGGAACAGCAATTTCTGCAACGGCTATTTTATTCCTAGATGCTGGCGATACGGCAAGCACGTTGAAATCGTTTCTTCGTCCTATCGATGAGTATCATAAAGAAATTGCACTCTATCTACTTTTATTCAAAGTTTTAAACTTATTGCTATTCATTATTTTAGGATTGTATTTGCCATCGCTCTTTTCAACCAGTATGATTCTTTTTGAAACATCTTTTGAGAAAAGCATTATGAATAATGTCAATCTCAGCAATGCTTTTGGAAATAGAGTTAATTTCAAACACTCTAAAATGAACATTGTAAATTTCAAAGGAGCTTCATTGCGATTCGCAAACTTTTACGGAGTAAATTTTGAAACGGTTGATTTTGAAGATGCAGATTTGACTTGTTGCAACTTTACTGAATCAAACGTTGAGGATTTGG
>NZ_PVWO01000495.1 GCF_003003845.1 Chamaesiphon polymorphus CCALA 037
CCTCCACCCCTCCACCCAGGTAGATCCCGATGAGTTTTACTGAAATAACCGTTACCGAACTAGCCGCAAAAATTGCCGATCCCGATACGTCATGTCAGTTTGTGGATGTTAGAGAACCCCACGAACTAGAAATTGCGACGCTACCGAGATTTATCAACTTGCCCTTGAGCGAATATGCCGATTGGTCGCCAGAGATTTATACTCGATTGGACAAAGATATCGAAACACTCGTATTGTGCCATCATGGAATGCGATCGGCACAGATGAGTCAGTGGCTAGTAGAGCGCGGCTTTACGCATGTTAGTAATATTATTGGTGGCATCGATGCCTACAGCCATCATGTCGATCCCCAAATAGCAAGGTACTAGTACCGAGCGGCGGAAGTCAAGCGCACGATCGAAAGTTTTAGCCGTCAGCCGTCAGCTATCAGCCATCAGCTTTTACGGGTTTTAGGATAACCTGCTAATAGTAACCTTATTTAAGCCGCTCGGTACTAGTTATTATAGGTAGATCGCGAGCTTTGGGGATCGCCGCTCGGATCGTTTAAGATCCTATTTACTGTGTTAGTCAAAAGCATCCGGGATCGGGGTATAATTCGTCCAGCTTTGTCTATCGAGCGTAAGTGTAATCGATCGGAATTAATCGCTATCTCCAAGCATTCCTGTCGCCAGGATTAACACTATCTGTTGAAGAATTGTTATAATTAATAACTCCGCGCAGCGGTAGTAGTTTATGTCATTCGATCTGAATAAACGTCATCAACAGATTTTGAAGGCCACGATCCGTCAGTATATTTCTACCGCCGAACCAGTTGGCTCCAAAACGCTCGTAGATGGCTACAATCTGAATATTAGTCCAGCGACAATTCGCAATGGCTTTGCGACGCTTGAAAAAGCCGGATTTTTGTATCAGCCGCATACTTCGGCGGGTAGAGTTCCCTCCGATCTGGGTTATCGCGTCTATGTCGATCGATTGATTCAGCCTTCGCCAGATATGGGTAAGCAAGTAGAAGAATTGCTGAGTGATAAACTCGATTGGGATGGTTGGAGTTTAGAAGCAATTTTGCGAGGTGCAGTAGAAGTATTAGCCAGTCTCAGCGGCTATGTAACGATGATTACGCTACCGCAAGCTCGTCGCTCGACAGTCAAGCATATTCAGCTCGTCCGCGTTGAGGCAAATAAGATAATGGTAATTGTAGTCTGGGATGCTTATGAAACCCAGTCGATTTTGATGCAATTACCCCAGCAAAGATCGGCCAGCGATGGCGATTTGCTCGATCGCGAGTTGCAAGTTTTGTCGAATTTTCTTAACGGTAAATTACGCGGTCGATCGGTATTAGAAGTTTTAAAATTAGACTGGAGCGAACTAGATCGCGAACTCCAGCAATATGTAGATTTGGTTAGAAACTTATTGACCGATTTGTCGCGCCAGTCCAAGCCCACGCATACATCGCAAATGATGATTTGGGGAATTTCTGAAGTTTTGGGGCAGCCAGAATTTTCGCAATTACAACAGGTCAAAACCTTACTGCATTTGTTAGAATCCGAACAGGACAAAATTTGGGAATCGATCTTTAAACCCGATCTCGACTCTTCGCTCGATCTCCAACCAAAAATCGCGATTAGAATCGGTGCCGAAAATCCCCTCAAGCCCATGCAAACTTGTACGTTGATTTCGACCAATTACCATCAAGATTCCATTCCAGTGGGCAGCGTTGGCTTATTAGGGCCAAAACGGATGCTCTATGAAGACGCGATCGCACTGGTAGAGTCGGCGGCTGATTACATTTCTACAGCTATCAGCCAAGATTAATTGAGAATTGAGAATTGAGAATTGATAGCTAAATATTCATTACTAGATTTTCTCGTGAATACTTGAAAGAGTGTAAGTTAACTGCTCCTTGTCTTAATAAATAAACCAAAATTAGCCAATGTGGAATAAAATTGTTTTTGGCGCGTTATGGCTGGGATTTATTAGCTATGCTTTCTTCTTAGCTCCTCCCGATCGACCCGATACTCTGCAACTAATTATCGATCTTTCTACCGGAAAGTGGACGGGGATAAATCCGCTAATTATTGCCCTATTTAATTTGATGGGAATCTTACCGATGGTATATGCCTGTCTTATCTTAATCGATGGCAAAATTCAACAACTTCCGGCTGGATTATTCAGTGCAATCTCTTTTGGGGTGGGCGCGTTTGCAATTTTACCCTACCTAGCAATTCGGCAATCTCTTTCTGGTGCGCAAGTGGAACGGGTACGATCGAATGGGATCGATCGGGGTGGTATAATTAAGCTGGTGGATTCGCGCTGGCTGGGCGTCGTACTGACGATCGGTGCGTCGATCTTACTTATTTATGGAATTACGCAAGGAAATTGGCCGGATTTTGTCAGCCAATGGCAAACCAGCAGATTTATTCACGTCATGAGTTTAGACTTTTGTCTATTAATATTACTCTTGCCTGTAGCGATCGCCGATGACATTAACTTGCGTCATTTTACCAACCCCCAAACAATTAAATTATTGTCGTGGTTGCCACTATTTGGTGCTCTCATCTATTTATGCATTCGGCCTAATTTAATCGATGCGACTAATACATCCACCCAGGAATTAGTTTGAATGAGTATTCGGGCTAATTCGTAGCCGAGACGATCGAGGGGATCGAGAGTCAACTTTTATTCAGCAAGCCGCTAGTTTCAACACTTAACTATCTCATGCTAAAAATTGCCGTTGTAGACTACGATATGGGAAACTTACACTCTGTCTGTAAGGGTCTGCAACATGCTGGGGCAGACACAGTAATTACTCATGAAGCAGCAGAATTAGCGGCTGCTGATGCGATCGTGTTACCGGGAGTAGGTTCTTTCGATCCAGCGATGAACAAGATTCGCGATCGAGATCTAGAGCAACCGCTCAAAGATATTATTGCCACTGGCAAACCGTTCCTGGGAATTTGCCTGGGATTGCAGATTTTATTCGATCGATCGGATGAGGGTAATGAAACTGGATTGGGAATAATTCCCGGTAACGTGCGTAAATTCCAGCCAGAACCCAATCTAACCATCCCGCAAATGGGTTGGAATCAAATCCACCTCACACAGCCAAACTGTCCGCTGTGGGGGGAAATAGACACCAATGCATGGGTATATTTCGATCACTCCTACTATGTCGATCCAAGTAGTTCGCCAGTTGCGGCAGCGACTGTCACCCATGGGAGCCAAACTGTAACTGCCGCGATCGCGCGCAATAATGTGATGGCAGTTCAGTTTCATCCCGAAAAGTCCGCCACGATCGGACTTCAGATGCTAGCCAATTTTGTAGGCATGGTCGATCGAGCGTTGTAAATCTCGACGGTTTCTATAATTGTCATCAACAATGAGGGTAGGGGCAATTCGTGAATTACCTCTACCCTCATTGTTGACATATAATTGCAGCAGACTATAAATAGACTGGTATCGATCGAGTAACGTCCAGTTAGATATTTAGCGCGAGGCTAAAGATTGAAATAACTTCAGGTAATCCTGTGCAATTTTTTCAGACGTATAATTTTTGCGGCAATAGTCACGACCAGAGCGACCTAGCTCCTGCGTCAATTGCGGATTTTGGCTGAGTCGATACAGATAGTCGGCCAATCCCTCACTATCGCCATTACGTACTGACATGCCGCAATTGGCTTCTGCAAATACTTCATTGAGATAAGAATTTTCTGGACAGATGCTAATGATTGGCCGACCGGATGCCAAAGCTGAGTATAACTTGCTGGGAGCGACCAATCCTTCCATGCCCTGACTGATACTAACGATCGAGACATCGCAAGCCGTCAGGGAATAGGGTAAATTCTCGCGGGGTTGATAGGGTAAAAATAAGCAGTTTGTCAGACCCATTTCGTCTACACGATGCTGAAAATCTTTCCGTTTTTCACCGCTACCGATAAATACGAATCGGATTGGAGTCTTGCGCAAACGCACGACTGCGTCAAATAACGTCTCCATATCGTGACAGCGACCCATATTACCGGAGTACAACACTGTAAACGGCTCGACTAATCCATGCTCTTGGGCAAACCAGTTATCTTGCTTGAGTCGGGGGACGATCTGTTCGGAATCGACCCAGCTTGGGATGACGACAATTTTGCGCTCGATGCCTGGTTGCTTGGCGAGAATCCGCTCTTTCATACTCTCGCTCAAAAC
>NZ_PVWO01000079.1 GCF_003003845.1 Chamaesiphon polymorphus CCALA 037
TAATTGACTATTACTCTCGATCGATCGTGCAAGAGGTGAGATCTCCAAAATAATTTTGCAGACGCTAGCTAGGGAGATCTCCGAGATCGATTAAGATCCAAGATTGAAGATGCGCTGTGGCGAAAAAGTCTCTTCGATCTTGCCATTAGCTTCAGCTTTTACCCACTCGATCGCATCCATCTTGCAATTTCAACCGTTTACCGATTTATATGCTGCAATTAGTTTCTTCTGGATTAGCGGGGATGTGGTTGAACCTGGCTGGTGTGAATATGCCGCCGGGATATCCCGCTCAAGCTGTTAGCTGGCAGGGGTTATCGTGGCTCGATGCGCCTACCCCAGTAGAACCAAAAGTCGAAAAAACGATCGAAGGGTATCTCCAAACCCTCAAGGCTCAAGGTTTAGATCCCAAACAGCAAGCAGTTTGGCTTCAGACCAACGGTAATCTATTAATCGATCGTAATGGTAAGATTCCCGTTCCATCGGCTTCCCTGACCAAAGCAGCCACCTCTCTGGCCGTAATTACCACTTGGGGATTGGATAAAAAGCTCGACACGATCGTCAGTGCCAATGGCAAAATTAGTCAGGGTACATTAACAGGCGATCTGATCGTGCGCGGCGGCGGCGATCCATTATTTGTCTGGGAAGATGCGATCGCACTGGCTCAAAGTTTAAATAAACTGGGGATCGATCGAGTCAGCGGCAATTTAATTGTGGTCGATAAATTCCACATGAACTATAAAGCCGATCCGCAAAAAGCCGGAGAATTACTCAAACAAGCTTTCACCGGAATTAATCTGCCCCCAGCATTACTCAATACCGAATTTAAAGATGTAAATATCGTCAAACTTCCCACCGCACCAACGGCAACTACCACCACCAAACTGCCCCAAGTCAAAATCGCTGGTACGGTGATGGTTGCTAGCGAAGAGCCAAGCGTAGTTACTCCCTTAATCCGCCATCGCTCGTTATCGCCGATCGAGATCTTGCGGCAGATGAATATTTATAGTAACAACGAAATTGCGCAAATTCTGGCCGATAGCGTTGGTGGTGCAGAGCAAGTGATGAAAATTGTCTCGACTACGGCCAAATTTCCCCCAGCAGAGATTCAACTAATTAATGGTTCCGGTTTGGGAGTGCAAAACCGTCTGTCTCCCCGCGCGGTGTGTCAAATTTTTCGCACTCTCCACCAAACGCTCCAACCTGCAAACCTGAATCTTGCCGATATCTTTCCCGTGGCGGGAGCCGAATCTGTCGGTACCCTCAAAGATCGACATTTGCCTGTGGGGACGACAATGAAAACGGGTACCCTCAATGAGGTTAGTGCTTTGGGTGGCGTGTTGCCAACTCGCGATCGTGGGTTAGTCTGGTTTGTCATTGTAAATAAAGGTTCTCAAATCGCCAAACTCCGCCAACAGCAGGATACGCTGTTGCAATCGCTGCTCAAAGAGTGGGGAACTGTGACACCGACGCCGCTAGTGGTTACCAAACACGATCGCGAGCCAGCATACTTCGGCGATCCCGCTCGTAATATTGTCTTGATGCCGACTCCCGCCAATAGCAGCGTGCAGAATCCCTAACGACGATCGATCCGACAATCCTTGCGGGCATAATGAGTATAGTTTCAGCACTTATTAAATCTATGCTAATTACTATACTTACTATGCCGAGCGATCTTGTCGCTAATCTCCACTGCAATCTCGATACTTTTAGCCATGGACTAATTCTCGCTCAACAGTTTCAGAATGTAGATCTAATGACCAACGTCCAAACTAGTTGGACAGAGTTTCTCCACTCTGGCAAGGCTGGCGTTCTCGCGATCGGTGTAGTGACAGGATATATGATTCGTGGAATTACCAGCTAAAAAGTTCATGTTTTATCGGTTATAACGCGGTATCTTAATACCAAAGTTACCAGCAAATTTAGAGGTTAATATTGAGTTTCGATCCCGAACTATGTCGGAATGAAAGCGAAGTCGAAAGTAAACTTATAGTTGGCTACTTACTGCCAAAACTAGGCTACTCTCCCGACACATGGCATCAGGAAGTAAGATTTGGGAAAATTCGACTGGACTTTCTGGCTTTCACCCAAAAATTACCATTAAAATCTGACGATCGATCTCCGCTAGGTTTAGTCATCGAAGCCAAGCATCCTCGGAAGAATTTAGACAAGCACGTTTATCAAATTCAAAGTTATTTAACTAGTTTAAATATTGCTTACGGATTATTGACAAATGGTAAAGAGCTAAGAATTTATCAGCAGGTAGCTGGCTCGGCTCGGCTCATTTTTCGCTGCGCGGTAAAGGATATTGGCGATCGATTACCCGAGCTAATTCAATTAATCGGGCGCGATTTTCTTCAACAAAGACTCAAAGATCGGTTATCATTACCCCAAACGGAAATTTTTCCTACTTCCGCTCGCAAAATATCGTCGATGAAAACTATTGCTATCTACCATAATAAAGGTGGGGTCGGTAAAACTACCGTTTCTACCAATCTCGCCGCAGCCTTCAGTCGCAAAGGTTATCGAACTTTATTAATCGATATTGACGGTCAGGCAAATACTACGTTTGCTACTGGTTTAATTAAATTTCAATTTGAAGAAGATGATGATATCCGAGATCGGAACGTTTATCATGCAATTGCTAGTAGCGATCGAGATTTTATCGAAGAGCTAGTTCGTAAGTCATCGTATTTTAACGAGCCAGAAATTGACGTACTTCCCGCACATATAGATCTCATCAAATATCAAGAATTCCTGACGACAAAAATGGCAAGTCGTAACAGGCTATTGGCAAAACTGAAGCGAATTGAAAATAGTTACGATTTTGTAATTATAGATACTCCGCCTTCTCGTGATATATATGCAGAGGCAGCTCTCATTACTGCTGACTATTTAGTTATCCCATCCGATCTTAAGCCATTTGCAAATCAAGGACTGCCAACAGTTAAAGAATTTATTAAAACTATTAATGAGAACAGAGAGACTTTTGGGAGGCAACCGCTAGAATTATTGGGAGTATTAGCCTCTAAAATATCTACAAATGCTCAATATCTCAAATATAGTTTTCCTAAGCAAAGAGCTGTAATTAGCGAACGATATGAACTGCCACTGATAGAATCCGTAATTTACGATCGAACTGCCTTATCTGCATGTTTTAATCAAACGATCGTCGTTGGCGATATTGAATATCCCAATCCACAGTCAATCTTTAAATATGCCGATACACATAATAGTACGTCCCAAACATCCGCCCTTGAATTTGAAGTCTTGGCAAACGAAATTTTGAATAAAGTCAAATTATAACAATGATTAAGTGTTACTTTATTGAAATTCAAAGTATTGAATCTAGTCAGCCGAAATCTAATTTTAAAGAATCGGAAATTGAAAAATTAGCAGATTCCATTCTAGAGACTGATGCACTAATTCGTCCATTAATCGTCCAAAATGCTGGTAATGAAAAGTTCGCTGTTATTGAAGGACACTTAGAATACTATGCTGCTGTCAGAGCCAGAGAAAAAAATCCAATCCAAGCAGAAGAGGTAAATGCTTTTGTAATTCCTGAAAAGGTACAGAATTCAGCGATAGAACAGCTTTCTATCTGCGATAATCATCTAATATCAAGAAAACAAAGTTCGGCTATTCCAAGCACTGCTAACTTAATTGAACCTAATCCATCGATAGATAATTTGACATTAGAGGTGTCAGTTACTATTGCATCGCACGTAAAACCGATTTTAGATAGACTCGATCGACAAGAAAAAGCTTTGGAAATGCTTAAAAATAAGCAATCTGAGCAAATAGATCCATCAGTTATATCGCAACAATTACAACTAATTCTAGCTCAGTTGGCCGACCACAAGGTAGTGCTAGACAAACTTCAACCTACTGAAAAAGTTAAAATTACTGGCATTAATAAGAAAATATTAGATTTTCGAGCGTGGTGCGAACAGATGACAAATGTCACTCAACTGGATAACACACTCTATTTAATTAATACGCTGACTGAAGAACAGCTCATTCTAAAAATGAAGCAATCGACAATATCTAATGGTAAAAAACTAGCCCATAATATAATTGATAAACGTAACACTCAAGTAGATCGGCAATTTGATAACTGGGAAACTATCTTTAATGCAGAGATCGGTGGCTTAGGTGAGGCAACAATTAAAAAGATTATTGAAAAATTAAAATAGATATAGCAAACGCTCGAATCGCGTAAATAGCTGAAGCTAATCGATCGCATCCAGACATATAGCCGATCGCATAAACTAGCCGAAACGATACAATAAGAGTATATCAATACCTGCGTAGATCGAGCTAAGGTTGCATGAGTCTGTGTATCAATCCTCAGTGTTCGCGGACAGAAAACTCCGAGCGAATGCTCTTTTGTCAAAACTGTGGCTCAGAACTGCTCCTAGCAGGTAAATATCGCGTTGCCAAATTAATGAGCAACAAAGGTGGCTTTGGGGATACTTATGAAGTTACCGAGCGCGGGGTTCCTAAAGTCTTAAAAGTCCTAAAAAGTAATAATACCAAAGCGATCGAATTATTCGATCGAGAATATCGGGTACTGGAAAGTCTCGCTGGTGAAGGGATTGCAGGTATTCCCCTAGTCGAAGATTTCTTTTTATACTCTCCCAATGGCTCCCAGACAGCTCTACATTGCCTAGTGATGGAGCGGATCTTTGGGATGGATCTAGAAGAGTATATCAAAGTTATGAAGCGACCGATCGACCAAAAAACCGCGATCGGTTGGCTCTCGCAGTTGACACAGATCCTTCAAGAAATTCACCATCGCGGCATTTTTCACCGCGATATTAAGCCGAGCAATATCATTCTCCAACCCGACGGACAATTAGTCGCGATCGATTTTGGTGCAGCCAAACAAGCAGCAGTAACTACAGTAAGCGGACAAAAGACGCGGATTTTTACGCCCGGATATGCAGCTCCAGAGCAGGAGCAGGGTGAGACTTCCGCTCAGTCGGACTTCTTCTCTTTGGGACGCACCTTTGTTTATCTACTCACGGCTAAAGAGCCAGTCGAGCTTCACGATTCATATCGCAATCTGTTAATCTGGCGAGACAAGACTACAAATGTCTCTGACAACTTCTTGAATCTCATCGATCGGTTGATGCAAGAAGATCCTCACCAACGTCCCGATACTACAGCAACCATTTTTAGAGAAATTGCGGCCTTATCGCCAACGATTACTCGTCAGAACATCAGTTATCAACCACCCCTACCTCCCACTATCTTCGAGAGACAACAGCCACAGGGATCCAATCTGGCACCACTAGCAGCTCCTTTAGCTTTGCAGAGACTATCCCTATCCAAAAAATTGCTGCCAATGTTAGTAGTATTAGCCGCTCTATTGCTGTTAGTACCTGCTTTGGCAATGTATCTTTTCGGTAATAGAAACTCGTTAGTCTCAGGAATTAGTAGTAACAATACGGGTGAATCTTTTACCGCAATTAAAGATGTGCCGCAGGGGGTATTTAAGTTTGGAGGAAGTACGACTTGGGCAACGACTCGACAGTTGCAATCTTCGATCGATGCTGCAATTAGAGGCGTACATCCTCAATTCGATATTGTATATACAGACGCCAGCTCTCCCGATTTTAAATCGACTAAAAATGGTAAATGTGACAGCAAACCTGGTTCTAATTCTGGGATTTGTTGGCTGCTCGAAGGTGATATCGATTTCGCACAATCTTCGATCTCTTTAGATAAATCTAAATACAAAGATGACGAGCGCGTCAAGGCCAATCAACTCAAGCAAGAAGCTGTAGCCTACGATGCCCTAAGCGTAGTTGTCAATCCTCAACTTCAACTTACCGGATTAACAATAGACCAATTACGAGATATTTATACAGGAAAAGTTACTAATTGGAGTCAAGTTGGCGGTCAAAATATTCCGATCGCAGCCTTTTCTCGCGCAGAAAATACGGGTGGGACAGTTTCTTCATTTAAAGATTTAGTATTGAAAAAAGAGGATAAATGGCAATTTCAAACTGTTGGAAATACGACTCAAGGCTTACAGCAAGTTGCTAGGAATCCTGGAGGGATTTACTTTGGTGCTGCTAAGGAAGTTATCGTTGATTCTTGCAATACCAAACCCTTGGCGATCGGTAAAACGGGAGATAATTTAGTAAAGCCATATCAAGAACCATTACAATCTCCTGCTGATTGCAACAAAGGACAACGCAATAAGTTAGAGACAAAAGTAATTAAAAGTCAAGAATATCCCCTTACTCGCCAAATTTATGTGATTATCGACACTACGGATCTCAATCGACGAAAAGCTGGCGAAGCTTATGCCAATTTACTAAAAACCAAGCAAGGACAAAGTTTGTTGGAAAAGGCTGGGTTTGTCAGTCTTGAAAGGTAGAGTAAGAGTTGGGTGTTGGGTGTTGGGTGTTTTGTCAGGATCGAGAGGTAGAGAGAGTTGAGAGTTTATATAGACGCTTGCGTCCCCACTCCCAACTCGCAACTCCTAACTCAACTGAGTGATGCGATTGAAGGCTCGATCGACTTCTTGCCATAATTGGCGATTGTGCGGATCGACTTTGAGAGCTTTCTTTAGATAAATACGCGCTTTATCAAACTCTCTACGCTGTATTAATTGATGCCCGTATTGAGAATAGATAATTCCTTGCCATTGACAAACTTGTCGATCGTGTGGCTCGTGATGAGCCAAACCCTCAATTAAAACGATCGCTTTTAAAAATTGTTGTTGCTTTAATAGCGATTGCAATTCATAATATAGTTGCCATTTTAATTCAGACTCATTTTTACCCGATCGATCGTTTGTAGCCGATCGCTGCTGAGATTGAGGAGTAGTGACTCTAACGTTTGGATTTGGAGTAGTTGGTTGTTGAGAATTTGTTTGTGTAGATCCGGTCGAATTGGGCTGATTCTCTGTGGGATTGGCAATCCCGACTAGTAAAAGTTGGTAAGCCTGATTGAGCGTGATGAAGCGTTGATGTGCTTCCAAATCCCCAGGATTGAGATCGGGATGCCATTTACGGGCTAGCGATCGATAAGCAGCTTTTAGTTCGTCGAGCGTAGCTCCTCGACAGATTCCTAATAACTGATAGCATCGATCTATATTGGTGGTAGATACAAGCATTTATTTACCAGAACGCGATGATTGTACATTTCGAGTCATACTTGCTAGTATTCCCCATCATTCGATCTAAGTAGCACACATATATCCTACACGCAAAACATACTGTAGTCAATCGGTAATTAAGCCTAAATACCTTGCAACGTATCGCCATCGCTCCTCCCCAAATTCACGATAACTATATCGCACTGACGCCAGAGCAATGCCACTATTTGACTCGCGTCATTCGCCTTCCAAATGGTGCCCAATTTCAAGCCATTGATGGTACTGGAAAACTCTATCTTGCCGAACTTGAGATCGATCGTTCTCAACAACATTCCAGCTCTGGAAATGCACGGATAATTAGCACATTTAATAGCGAACTCGATCCGATCGCTAATCGGGAACTTCCTCCCACCATTAATCTGATCTGTGCGCTCCCCAAAGGCAATAATTTCGACGATATCGTGCGCGCTTGCACCGAACTCGGCGTCACCACCATCTATCCAGCAATTAGCGATCGCACTCTCCTGGTGCCCAGCCCGCAAAAGCTCCAGAGATGGCGTAAAATTGCCCAAGAAGCCGCCGAACAATCGGAACGCCTTACTATCCCCACAATTGAGGAACCACAAACTTTACAGACCATTTTTAGCCAACTATCTGCCAGCAACGCGAACCGCTACTGGTGCGAAGCTAGAGGCGATCGACCCCATCTGCTAGAATGCCTGCAATCTACCACCACACCAATTACCACTCAGATTACCATCGCGATCGGCCCAGAAGGCGGATGGACTCCTGACGAACTCGATCGGGCGATCGAGTATGACTTTCAACTAGTATCCCTCGGACGGCAGATTCTGCGCACCATCACCGCACCAATTGTCGCCTTGTCGATCGTTTCTGCCGCAACATGTACGAATACTCGTCCCCAAGTATTGATATAATAGCCACCCTCTACCCTCTACCCCCTCGTTCCGGTGCAGATAAATTTATTAGATCGAATTAGATTGGGAATTGCAGTGTTTGCAGCCAAGACAATTACCTCCACAATTCGCACCTTCAAACTAGGTGCTGCGAGCGTGTTGCCTGGAACGATTGGCAAACGGCTACATCCGCAGATTTTAACAATGCTGTCTCAACAGATTAAATATGGGGTAATAGTTGTCGCCGGGACAAATGGTAAAACTACCACATCATTATTGCTGCGAGATATTTTAGAAAAAGATGGTTGGAAAGTAGTCCATAATGAAGCCGGAGCCAATCTCGTTAATGGTTTGATTACTACATTACTCGAAAACACGAGTCTGACAGGCAAACTCAAAGCCGACTATGGGATTCTGGAAGTAGATGAAAACGTAATTCCGATCGTAATCCCCCAACTCAAACCAAAATACGTCCTC
Organism: Chamaesiphon polymorphus CCALA 037; assembly: GCF_003003845.1. Lineage (GTDB taxonomy): Bacteria > Cyanobacteriota > Cyanobacteriia > Cyanobacteriales > Chamaesiphonaceae > Chamaesiphon > Chamaesiphon polymorphus. Next base: position 8,506 of record NZ_PVWO01000079.1, read on the forward strand.
GCGCTCAATTTATTTCGCGATCAACTCGATCGATATGGCGAAGTCGATACGATTACTTACCGCTGGGGTAAAGCAATTGCCGAATTAGATGGCGATACAATTCTCGTTACCAATGGCGACGATCCGGCTCTGGCTCACTTGGGACAACAATTAGCCGCTGGAGCTAAACCCAAACAAGTTAAATATTTTGGATTGAGCGAACCAGAATTATATCTAGATGAAATTCCTCACGCTGTAGACTCGATTTATTGTCCTAGCTGTGGAACTGCACTTGAATATAAGGGCGTGTATCTTTCTCACCAAGGCGATTTTGATTGCCCCAAATGTGATTTTACCAAAAGTAAACTCTCGATCGATAGCAAACAATGGCCCCAAGTATTGATCGGTGTATACAACAAATATAATACTCTCGCTGCCATTACTGTGATGGAATCGATCGGGATTAGTACGCAAGTAATTCTCGATACAATTACTAACTTCCAAGCTGCCTTCGGTCGATCGGAAGAACTAGTATATAACGGTAAAAAAGTGCGGATTTTGTTAACCAAAAATCCCGCCAGTATGAACGAAACCATCCGCGCTGTCTCTCAAGTTAAGCAAGCGGGTAATGAAGCTGTCAGTCTGATGGTACTCAACGATCGCACTCCCGACGGTACCGATGTCTCGTGGATTTGGGATGTCGATACCGAAAAATTTGTCAACTCTGGCGGGACGATCGTCGTTAGTGGCGATCGAGTTTATGATATGGCATTGCGATTAGAATACAGCAAGATCGATCGAGATAAAGGTTGCAAAATTATCGTCAAAGAAGATCTTAAAGACGCGATCGATACCGCCTTAGAACTCACCGCAACTACGGAAACGCTCCATATTATTCCTACCTATTCTGCCATGCTAGATGTTCGGGAAATTCTTACAGGGAAGAAAATTCTCTAGTCGCATCAAGCCTGTCACAATCTCCAGAGAAAAATTAGCGCGTCCGTCTTATCTAAGAACGCGCTAAAATAAGGAGATTATACTAAGTGACATTAGTATAAATTCAATGATAACTAGCATTAGGATAACACTATGTCTATAACGATCGAAACAGATCTCAAAGAGATACTCGACAAACTAGACCAGAAAATGGATCGAATGCAAGCAGACATTACAGAACTTAAACTCGGTCAAGTTAAAATCGAAGGTGACATTAAAGCTTTAGATAATAAAGGCTCCGTAATTCAGCCAATAATTACGGGCATAACAGTAGCTTTTGTAGGCGGAGGATTATTAGCTCTTTACAAATACTTGCCATAGTCATAAATGGGAAGTGCAATTAATTATTAGCGACATAATATCTGAAACTTAGTTGGTGGACAGTGCCCACCATACACAAATAATTAATTTGTATGCCAAAGACTTACTATTGCTGGCGATGTAAGATTCCAATTCCTATGCTTACAGATGAAGAATGGGAGAGAGTGTATCCATTTATTAGATTTGATATAGATCGCATTAATACTCATAAAATAGCTACTGGTGCATCATTAAAAGAAGCTATTAGTGCAGTTCGCGATCGAGCTTTCGATCTGTATTATGAGATAACTGGCTTTCGGGAGACAAACATTAATGCATTAGAGCACCATCAACTTTCACAATATGGTAATGAGTGCCCAACTTGTGGACATTTGCTTCGCACTCCAAAAGCATCTTTCTGTGCTAACTGCGGCAGGATAAAAGATTAGCATATTAACAAAGGCAATCGAGAATCAGTCGAGATGAGAAATGCAATGAAACATAAATTTTTCTGGGTTTTGGCATTATTTACCTTATCTCTAAATAATCCTAAAATACTCGCGCAAACACTACCACTATCGCCCCAACTGATTCCGTTTAGCTCTAGTGATGGCGAACAACTTTTAGTAGAGAGCCAAGCAAAACAAGATTATTTTCTGTTGAGCAATCAATTTGTCACTCAAGTCAATCAGGCTTATTGTGGGGTCGCAAGTAGTGTGATGGTATTAAATGCCTTGGGATTACCCGCTCCAGAATCGGCTCAATATAAACCTTTTCGGGTATTTACTCAGGATAACTTTTTCGATCGAGAAGAAAGCAAAAAAGTTATTTCTCCAGAGCTAGTTTCCAAACAGGGGATGACATTAGCACAGTTAGGCGGTTTATTAACCAGTCATGGAGCAAAAGTTACGGTGTACTATGGCTCCGACGTCGATTTAGCACAATTTCGATCGCTTTTAGTGCAAAATCTAGCAAAACGAGATAATTTCGCGATCGTTAATTACTTACGCAAAACGATCGGCCAAGAACGTGGCGGTCATATTTCACCCATTGCCGCTTACAATCAACGTACCGATCGCTTTCTAATTTTAGATGTTTCTCGCTATAAATATCCCCCAGTCTGGGTCAAAACAGTCGATTTATGGCAAGCAATTAAAACCATGGATACCGATTCTGGTAAAACCAGAGGTTTTGTGCTCGTGTCTAAATAAAATAATATGGTGGTTAGGCTTTAGGCTTTAGGCTTTAGGCTTTAGGCTTTAGGCTTTAGGCTTTAGGAAGCAAGCGTCTCCCCGTCTCCACTTCGACTTCGCTCAGTACAAGCCCGTATCCCCGTCCCCACATGACTCAAACTTTAGAACTAAAAATTGGCTGGCTCTATCCTACCCTGATGAGTACTTACGGCGATCGCGGGAACGTCATCGCCATTCAACAACGCGCTCAATGGCGAGGAATTAACGTCGAAGTCGTCCCATACGATCGCGATTCCGAACCCGATCTGATTCATCAAGTTGATATTATGGCAGGTGGCGGTGCCCAAGATCGCCAACAAGAGATCGTCATGCGCGACCTAGCTGGTGCCAAAGCAGCCGCCATCAAAGCTAAACTAGATGCAGGCGCACCCGGCGTATTTACCTGCGGTTCGCCCCAACTGCTAGGTAAATTTTACGAGCCAGGATTGGGCGAAAAAATCGAAGGCATGAACATCATCGATCTCGAAACTAAACATCCAGGGATCGACACCCAGCGGTGCATTGGCAACGTGGTATTTGAAATTACCGCCAAAAGACTCGCCGCCGAACTTACCGAGCTGCTAGGCGGGCAAAAACCGCTGATCGTTGGCTTTGAAAACCACGGCGGTAGAACCTTTCTCGGCCCCAATGCCGAAGCTTTAGGCAAAGTAGTTAAAGGCTATGGCAATAATGCCACCGATGGCACAGAAGGTGCGTTTTATCACAATGCGATCGCAACCTACTCCCACGGGCCACTGATTCCCAAGAACCCTTTCATCGCCGACTGGATGATTAAAACCGCTCTCCAAAATAAGTATCAAACCGAAATCGATCTCGCTCCGCTAGATGACAGTTTAGCCGATCGAGCGCGTGCTGCGATGTTAAAGCGATTGGAAATTAACTAAACAGCTAGAGCAACTCTTAGTAGAAATGCGACTCTAGCAATTTCACCCAAAAATAAGTACGATATCCTCGTTCGTGGATACCGTACTTATGGTGAGTGAGATCGATCGATCCGCTCTGGAATTTTAGTCTGCATTGACTTCTGGCGAAGACATTGGCAGTTCGATCGCATTCTCGCCTTTGGCGGGAATAGAGAGAATGGGGTCGTTTAGTGCCAGCATTAGTGGTGCTGGAGTATTGGCTTTGTTATTCGCAAACTGGAATTGCCGATCGTTACCGCCAAATAAACCACCCAATCCAGTGAGTGCGGCTAAGAGCGTAGCGGCGATCGCGCCACCACCAAACCAGGCGAATTTACGATTGCGCTGACGATCGAGTTTACCAAATACTCCCGCTGCCAATGCATCTGCCGATTGGCTGCTAGGTATCGTCAGGCGCGGCATTGCCTGATTAATTTGTTGTAGCTGACGATACTGGTGTTGAAATGCGCGATCGGTAGCTAACCATGCTTCGACTTGTTGTCGTTCGGTTGCCGTCACCTCACCATCGAGATAGGCACTTAGCAGCTCGAAGCGTTCGTCTAAAATAGCACCAGATCGCTCCCCATCGAAGTTGTCTGTCATGTTCCGATCCTCAAATTACCCTGTGTGTGTCCCAACTTAAAAATAATTTTAATTTTAGCGAGAGTTGCTAAATCTAAATATATTGCTAATATTCCCAGTTAGGGAAAATTAGTTACGATTCAAAATATCCAGTGAGCTGCGATTGTAGTCCCGCTCTGGCTCTAGCAATCCGCGATTTGACTGTGCCGATCGAAACTCCTGTTACCTCCGCAATCTCTTCATAAGACAAACCGTCGATTTCTCGTAAGACGATGGTCGTCCGAAAAGCTGCGGGTAATTTGGCGATCGCTACTCGCAATTGGTCGTAAAACTCTACCGTACTCAGATGTTCGGAGGGATTGGGCGTATCGGAAGCAATATCCCACTCGATCGTGCCGTCACCAACATTAATCGGTGCATCTAAAGACAGTGGTGGAGCAACGCGCTTGCGTTTGCGCAACTCGTCATAAAACAGATTGGTCGCAATTCGACTCAACCAACCGCGAAATTTTTCGGGTTCGTTGAGACTTTTGATATTTTTGTAAACCCGAATCCATACTTCCTGAGCTAGATCCGCTCGATCTTGCCAGTCTGGAGCCAAGTGGTACAAAATCCGCTCGACATGGGACTGATGCCGACGCATTAGCTCGGCTAAAGCTGCTCGATCTGTCCGCAGTCCAGACTGAGCGAGCACAATCAGCTCATTGTTCGGTAATTTGTCTAATTTAGCTACTTGCACTCTGGTTCGAGGGAGGTTTTCCTCAAGCTGGGACCAAGATAGGGAAAGTGATTGACTCATGGTGAATAGGGTTGTTTCGGGCATCCTCTTTTCTCCATGACCATCATTTAATCGGTGATGTTCCCAAATGTCGATTTGGGTAATGGCGGTAGCCCACGCCGCCGCCATCATCATCGCATCGTGCTGTTATCCTTTGACCTTGAGTAGTTCGACATCAAAAATCAGGGTAGCATTGGGGGGAATGACGCCGCCCGCACCGCGCGCGCCATATCCCAATTCGGCTGGAATAATCAGCTTGCGACGACCGCCAACTTTCATGGTGCTGAGTCCTTCGTCCCAACCTTTGATGACTTGACCTTCACCGATTTGAAATTCAAATGCTTGGTTGCGATCGCGAGAGCTGTCAAATTTCTTGCCATTCTCTAGCGTACCAGTATAGTGAACCGATACAGTTTGACCTTTGGCAGGGGTTTCGCCAGTCCCTTCGGCGATCTCCACGTATTTTAGTCCCGAAGCAGTTGTCACTTGATTTTCGTTATTATCCATGGCAATTAAGTTAGCGGGATTAGAGGTAGATCGGTCGATGGTCGCAACTATACTGCTGAAGGGAGCTGGCTCGGCAGTCGCATCTGGTCTCCCCACAGCAAACTGAAAGACTAGAATTAGGATACCGCATCCGAGCATCAATCCTAAACTGACTAAAATTTCTTTCATACTCAATTTGATTTGAACCACTATCTGATTATAGTCATCAGCGGCTAGTGGCAAAGGAAATGGAGCGATAACTGCAAATTATGGCAATAATTGACCGTCAGCTTATTTCCATAATTTATTTTCCAATTCTCGGACTTGACGTTCTAGTCTATCGATGCGTCCGCGCAGTTCGTCCATTTCGGCTTGACGCGGTACGCCGAGATCTTGCATCGTATTCCGGATCGTGCGTTGCATCTGGGCTTCAAAATTCGCCGGATCTAACTTCATTTGCCCCATCAAGTCATCAACAAATGATTTTGCTTGGTCGGAATCGATCTTACCTTCTTTGACCCACTGTTCGCTGACTTCGCGGACGCGATCGGCCACTAGTGTCGTCGTGCCCAGACCTAGCATTAAAATTTGTTGCAGCCAGTTATTGTTATCCATAGCCTAATATTCGATCGTTATCCTTATTTTAGGCGGCAGGGCGACTCTCGATCGGGTAGATATCCGAATCTTTAGCAGTGGGTATGAGGCGGCAAGTAGAGGTAAAGGTTTGCAGCCGCTGCGCTGTCGATCGCTGTTTGCGCCACTTCTACTACAACTTAAAAACTTGCCCGCACCAATCAGGCGATTGTGTGCCGATCTCAAACTGAGTAACTGTATCCGGCCAAATCCAGCGAATTTCATTACCAATTTTTTGATGTTTTTGGCTCAGACGTTTGTGAATAATCTGATTCGAGCATAATATCTCTAAGCTGATAACTAGCGAATTATCTTCGATCTCCCGAAACAGGGAATCATCTAACAGTGCGCGAGTGCTGCTGTTAAATCGATTATAAAAAAGTCGCAGTCGATCTCCGAAAGTCTCTTCTAGATACAGTCCGTCCCATTCGAGCGACGGACACAATAAAAAATCTTCTTCTTCTGGTTCTAGAGAATGCATACAAAAGATTTAGTGGTGATGCAAAATATCATTCTGCTGAAATATATATTTCAACTTTCACTTATTTTGACCGAACTCCGATCGAATTAAATCGGACTTTTGTATGAGATTTAACAGCTAAATGAACTACTTTTGCTTAAATTGCCATCGCATATTAATATTTGCGAGGAGTGATGAGTTATGACTAAGAGCGATCGCTAACGAAGCTAGCAGCGAAGATTCCACTGAGAAACCCGAATAAATGTCCTTCCCACGAAATCCCCGGCATTGAGGGTAAAACGCCCCACAACACGCTCCCATACGTAGTCCCGACGAATAAAGCCACCAGCCCAGAACTGAAACGGCGATCGAAATAATATCGCGCTAGCAGGAACCCCAGGTACCCAAAAATTACCCCACTCGCACCGATATGTAAACCTCTAGCACCAAACAACCACGTTCCCAAACCACCCAGCACCGCACAGATAACGGAGACAACGACAAAGTTGGAGACACTCTGCGCCATAATCAGCCAACCTAGAATGACGAACGGAAATGTATTGGCGGCTAAATGACCGAAACTACCATGCAAGAATGGCGCAAATAAAATCCCCCGCAACCCGATCGGCTGCCGGGGTAAAATACCCAAGGTGTCGAGTCCGTGACGAAAAACATATGTATCGAGAATTTCCAGTCCCCACATCGTCCCGACTAGTGCCACCAGAATCAAAATGTGGGTTCTAATTTCACCAACAACCTCTTTCATCGCTTTTTCCTAGTTTTAATGGCGATCGATCTTAACTACCTCTTCTAGGTTAACAATTCCGGATTAGATTTAGTGAGTTAGGGGTGGATGGGTAAACTGTACCACCCATCCACCCTGTTGCTGAAGCTCCTCGTAGCGTAGCGTCTGTCTTGTCTTGACACGCTTAACTTGGAGGTTTCCTCCAAAGCGCGCGTCGATCCCTCCGGGTGATTGCAGTCGCTCCGTCAGGAGAAGCGTTCACCCATCTACCTCTTACTGGCAATATGAAAAATCGAAAGATATGCCAGTGGAATGCGTTCGCCACAATTTTGCGCTAGTAAAACTCGCAATCTCTCTAATAGTTCCTGCCTGCGCTCTGGAGCGAGTGCGATCCAGGGTGAGTAGGTAGTTAAAAGTTGCAGATAATCATCGATCGAGTAGTCTACTTCATTCAATCGGTATTCTTCAATTAAATTAGAAAATAGTCCCGATTCGATCGCGGCTGTGGCAAAGACTCTAGTTTCTCTCAGTTCGGTTTCTCTGTCTTTAAAGGTGGCAAAAGTCGGTAGATCGCGCTCGATAACTTCCGCCAAACTCACGAAAATGTCGATGGGTGGTTGCATCGCACTATTCCAAAATAACATCAGCGCGCCGCGATCTTTGAGTAGATATGCTGCTTTGGCATGTTTGTGTTCTGGAGCTACCCAATGCCAAGAAGTTGCTGCCAAAATTGCATCGAACGATCGATCTTCTGGCTCCCATTCTTCAAAATTAGTATTAATAATTTCGAC
>NZ_PVWO01000496.1 GCF_003003845.1 Chamaesiphon polymorphus CCALA 037
GGGCAACTTCTGGCGGACAATCCTTGTAATCGACTTTTGACAAGGTAATGGGCGTAACTGCTAACGCTGCGGGGGCAAATAGCCCTGTAGATATCGATAACAAGATTGCAGCGGCAAATGTGATAAAGGTACGAATTAGCATGGCGAGGAAGCAAGTGGGAGAGGGGGACTGGCGGTATGAGGGTGTTGGTGGGGGAAGAATTGTTGGGGATGTTGGGTTTCGCTTTGCTCTACCCAACCTACAGATTACGACTCTACCCTCTAATCTAAAACCATTGTCCCCCATTGAAGCGCGAATATGGTGACAGGATGCGGAGGAGCGAGTGAGTGACGATCGAACTGAGCAGACTAAAGCTAGTATAAAACCCGATAAATCCAGAGATATTAAAGCTCGATCGATCGATTCCAGGTAAGCCGATGACTTTAATAATCGTTATTAAAAACAGCCCTTCCCACACTGCCGCACCGAACTGTAGCAATCCATTCCAGTCTCCATCCCACCGAAATCGTTGGAGCTGATGATAGACAACATCCCAGATTATGCCGAATATACCCAGATAAATTAAAGTTATCAATGTCTGTCCGGCGATCGATGGACTCGATTTGATTAACATGAGGATGGTTAATAATAGTCCAACTGTCGCCAATAGCAACACGCGAATCTGCCAGCGACCAAATAGAGTAAAAGTCATGATGTGCTGAGGGAATATCGAGCGGATGTAATTTTACTCTAACCGATCTCTACATTTTTTCTGTTTGTCCACAGACCGATCGATCTTTGCTGGCTGATGATTCTATCTCAATTGTTTACGATCTCAAATTAGCCTCGATCGAGGTAGTAACAAAGTTTTACAAGCAGCGATCCCAAACGCCGCTGTCAGCTACTACACTAGAAGTAATGCGTTAGGAAAAGAACATATCGAGACGATCTACGGCAACTTACAAGGATTAAAATCCAATCAGATCAAACAGCTACGGAAGTTATATAACGACAGACTACCAGGCGATCGACTGACTACGCCAGAATTTGCCCAAAAGCTAGCAGCGATTAGTGCCGAAATTGGCGACCCGGTGAGTGTCTACATCAATCGGCGCGGTCAAATTATCCGCTTGGGTGTTGGGACTCCCCGTCAGACTCAGATTCCACCGTTAGAGCTACCCCGTTATGGTGCCGAACGGTTGAGTGGGATTCGGTGTATTTCGACTCAGCTCAAACCGGAGATTCCCAGCGAGAGCGCGCTGACATCGATGGCGTTGCAGCGGCTGGATGCACTGGTAATTTTGAATATTACTGGTAGCGGTTTCCAAAAACGGGGTGGGGGTGCGACGGGATACATTCAAGATACCTATCTGGCGCACTTGGTACCGCATCCAGAGATTAACTGGACAATTTCGCCGCCATTGAGTTTGGATGCGATTAGCGACCAAGATTTTCTCGATCTGGTCGATGGCATCGAAAGCGAATACGCGCGGGATGTGGCGAATCAAAATGTCGCTGACGAAATCGATCGAGTATTATTAGTTGGTGTCAAAACCGACTATGTGACTACTCAGCGGTTTAACGATGGCTTGGAAGAACTCGTCCGCTTGGTCGAAACTGCTGGCGGCGAAGTCCTGCAAACCATCCAACAAAAACGATCGAAACCCCACCCGCAAACTGTAGTTGGGGAAGGTAAAATTCAAGAAATCGCCCTCGCCGCTCAAAAAATTGGTGCGAATCTGATCGTTTTTGATTGCAATCTGTCCCCCAGCCAAGGGCGAAATCTTGAAACTCAGACTGGGATTCGGGTAGTAGACAGAACGGAAGTGATCTTAGATATTTTTGCCCAACGCGCTCAATCGGGTGCGGGTAAATTGCAAGTCGAGCTAGCCCAGCTAGAATACATGCTACCGCGCCTGACTGGGCGGGGTCTGGCCATGTCCCGTCAAGGTGGTGGCATCGGGACTAGAGGGCCTGGAGAAACCAAATTAGAGACCGAACGCCGGACGATTCAAAAGCGGATTTCGCGGCTCCAGCAGGACGTGAATCAACTGCAAGCGCACCGTTCGCGGCTGCGCCAACAGCGGCAACATCACGATGTACCATCTGTCGCATTAGTCGGTTATACTAATGCAGGCAAATCTACGTTGCTTAATACGCTGACTAATTCCGAAGTTTACATTGCCGACCAATTATTTGCGACTCTCGACCCAACGACCCGTCGCTTTAATGTGCCGACAAGTAATACTGGCGAACAGCGACAAATCTTGCTGACGGATACCGTTGGATTTATCCACGAGTTACCACCGCCGCTAATGGATGCCTTCCGTGCCACGTTGGAGGAAGTCACCGAAGCCGACGCGCTGATTCATCTGATCGATCTGTCGCATCCGGCTTGGCACAGTCATATCCGTTCGGTGATGGGGATCTTGAGCGAAATGCCAATCGCGCCAGGGCCATCGCTGATCGTGTTTAATAAGATCGATCGCGTGGATAGCGAAAGATTAGCGCAAGCTGAGGAAGAATTCCCCAATGCTGTATTTATTTCAGCATCCGAACGTCTGAGTTTGGAGACGCTACGGCAGCGAGTCGGACAGCTCATCGCCTATACGGTACCAGCTTGAGCGATCGGAGCGGTTAAAATGTTAACCTTTGCAACCTCAATACAAATCAGCTATATAGATTGAAAGCTGACTTTTTAGTTACCTTTTAAGCTTTGGACTCTATGGTCTACAGGTTAAGCTAGTTTTATCTGTACTTGAGAGGACTCTACTTAATATAGTTTCCGAACAGCATACAGGGTGGTTTAACTTAGAGTGCGGGAGTCGAGCGGCATAATAGTTTTACACTCGACTCCTATACCTTTTTTTTGAGCTAACTAGCTTTGACTCGTAAACCCTTCAAGCTTTGCGGACAGCAGCTTTGAAGAACTTAATTAATAATGCGCTCGACACATAATTAGCCCCAGAATCTGATTCTGGGGCTAATTGCTTGCATTTTTACAATCTATTTGTTACAATTCTTAATAAGAGACAACAAAAAGCTTTAGAATCCAGCACGAACAGCCAGCTCGATCGAGAGTGACATGGTATGAGTTTTTGTCAGATCGTAAGGAACGAGTTTTCTCCTCCCAACACAGCTATCTTACCAGCCGATCGAATCTCCACTGCGTGCATTGCACCGAAGAGGAGAGGCTATGCCAACGATCTGTTGGTTTTTTATCGTGGGTAGCAAGATTGTCAACTTGCTGGAGCCAAGGCTACAAGCTACCGCACGATCGATAATCGGTATTATTAACCTAACTTGCAAACCGATAATCTCCAGCAGGCAGCAATTGCCAACTATTACCATTGTTAGGCCGCAGATCTAATACCATGTGGTGATAATCCACCAGACTGGGGCGATGTCCGACACTGATATAGCTAATGTTTTGGCTTTGTAGTAGCTCGTAGAGCTGTCGCTCGTTGGTAACATCAAGCGCACTAGTTGCTTCGTCAAGGATGACATATTTTGGTTTACTGAGCAGAATCCGCGCAAACGCCAGCCGCTGTTGTTCGCCTTGGGAAAGCACCGCAGACCAATCTTTCTCGGCACTGAGTCCGCCCATCCGTTCGGCTAAGTTTTCGAGGTTGACTTGTGTCAATGCCGATTGAATGTCGGTATCGGTAATATTTTCTCGTCGATTGGGATATTGTAATTGCTCGCGCAATGTGCCCAGCAGCATATAGGGCTTCTGGGGTAGGAACAGAGCTTCGGTATAGTCGGGACTTTCGATCGTGCCTTTACCATTACACCAGAGTCCGGCGATCGCTCGCAGCAGCGAACTCTTACCACAGCCGCTCGAACCTACCACTAGTAAAGACTGCGCTGGCGTCAGCTCGAAGGAGAGGTTCTCAAATAGGGTTTGCTCGGCGTTGGGAGTATTGAGCGTTAGCCCATCGACCTTAAAATGAGTGTAGGGATGAATGATAATTCCATCTCTGCCCAGAACCTCTCGACTCTCGCGTTGTCGAAAGCGTTCGTAGAGCATCCCAATCCGCTCGATACTTGCAGCGAAGGACGAAATATCCTGAATCCGTGTGGGGATGATGGAGAGGGCACCTAGTACCATTTGAAAGGCAAATATAAGTAGGTAGGTGGGGAAATAATAAACTGCATAAAGTTTTGTCACGGAACTGGAGAGTTGGAGAATTTAAAGCGTT
>NZ_PVWO01000080.1 GCF_003003845.1 Chamaesiphon polymorphus CCALA 037
GGGTTGGGGGGGTAAAACGGGATTTCGATCGCAACACGTTTAATTCACAGGCTCGTCTAGATGATATTCGGACGTAACAAAAAGAAAGCCCAATTACCTTCCTCGCGCTGGTTAGTCTCTTTCGGCGAAGCAGGTGGGTGGACTTCCTGGTTTCCTTATCCGATTCCGCCAGGAATCGTTCATTGTAAACCGCCACACTGGTGTTCGCAACTCGATATTCAATCGACATGGTGTCGAGACAATTTTGGGATTCATCGAGCTGCTACGGACTGCTGGGCACTCAGTTCCAGTGGTAGATTTATGCTCGTGGGGGACGTGTGGTTGAGCAACCGTCAGGAGTTGCTAACAGCATTGCCGATTGCCTCAGATCTGTCCGATATCGAACTGCTGGCGCAACTGTGGGATAAGTGGCAACTCGATACTCCCCAACAGCTTCAAGGGATGTTTGGGTTAGTTGTCTGCGATATCGAATTGGAGCAAATCTCGATCGTTCGCGATCCGGTGGGAGCTAGAACCGTTTATTATACTGCTGGCAAAACTTGGTGGATTGCTCCCCAACTTAGCAGTCTAAATCCTTATCGATCCGATCGATTAGATCCGATCGCGCTGCGCGACTATCTGACTTGTTCGTTCGTGCCTGGAGAGCGGACGATGTGGCAGGATGTGCGGGAAATTCGCCCAGGAACCATCCTCAAATTGCCTGAAGAGCAAATCGTACCTTACTGGCAATTACAACAGCAGGTGGTCGATTTGGAGTCGCTAGAGTGGCATGGCGATAAATTGCGATCGCAATTAGAACTAGTGATGCGGGAATATTTACCCACACAGGAACCTGTCGGCGTATTTTTATCAGGCGGATTGGATTCGAGTTGCATTACAGCTCTAGCTACCCAATTACACGATGCCCCCATTCACACTTATTCGATTCATTTTGGTGCCGAATGTGCCAATGAATTGGAGTTTTCGAGTCTAGTCGCAAATCACTGTCAAACCAACCATCACATCTTAGAAATTACCTTCCAAGATATGTGGGATAAATTGCCAGAAACGATGGCATTTTTAGACGATCCGATCGGCGATCCGCTGACAGTTCCCAATTTATTAGTCGGACGATTAGCCAGTCACGATGTATCGATTACGCTCAATGGGGAGGGTGGCGATCCGTGTTTTGGCGGCCCCAAAAATCAGCCGATGTTAATCGATAGTTTGTATAATGCTGGAGATAATTACGACCCCTTACAAGCTTATCTAATCTCATTCCAAAAGTGTGCCGGAGATTTGCCGCAATTACTCAAACCAGATATTTGGCAACAAGTTCAGCAACCGTGGATTTTTGAAGCAGACTTAAATTCAGAGATGAGTTTTCTGAATCGATTGATGGCTCTAAATATTAAATTTAAAGGTGCCGATCAGATCCTCACTAAAGTAAATAATCTCACTCAAGCAGCCGGATTGCAGGGTCGATCGCCATTATTCGACAGGCGGATTGTCGATTTGAGTATGACTATCCCGCCAGAATATAAACTCTCAGGTGTAAAGGAAAAAGCTGTATTGAAACAAGCAGTGGCAGATCTATTACCAGCAGCGATAATCGATCGACCCAAAAGCGGCATGATGGTACCAGTTCAACTTGGTTTTCGGAAATATTGGCAACGTCAAGCTAGATCGATCTTACTGAATCGGAACGCGCTAATTGCACCATATATCGATCGAGATCTCATTAAAGAATGGTTGAATTTTCGTGGCGATGTGTGGGGTAGATATGGCGTGAAACTATGGTTGTTAGTAAGTTTAGAAATGTGGCTTCAGGCGAATTACGATCGGCAGTAACTACCGACAGAAATGCCGACGATTTAGAGCGTGCCAATCCTAACTATTATTGCCGGAGCCAGTGGTTCTGGTCAATCGACACTTACCCTTTACCCCAACATCACTATTAAATAAAGTGCTTGGTGCAAGATGTGAGTATACTCAATCCATGACCCTATCTCGATGGAACTCATGTCTGATTCTTATTCCCTGATGATTCATGGCGGTGCTGGTGCCCTAGAAGATCTCAAACACGAAGCCAGCGAAGCAACATTTAGAGAGAGTATTACCGCAATTTTAGAACGGGGTCGCCAACGGTTGGAGAGCGGCGATAGTGCCTTAGATGTGGTCGAATATTGCGCGAGTCTACTGGAAGACGATCGACTGTATAATGCCGGATGCGGCTCGGTGCTTAATGCCGATGGTAAAGTAGAAATGGATGCCGCCCTGATGGATGGGCGCGATCTGCGGGCGGGAGCGGTGGCTTGCCTCAGAAGTATTAAAAATCCGATCTCTCTAGCACGGCGAGTGTTAGAGCATGGCGAACATGTGCTGCTGATGGGCGATGGTGCGTTGGCATTTGCGAAGTTTTGCGCGATCGAAGCTTATCCTGACGATTATTTCATCACGGAGGCGCGGATTAAACAATTAGCCGAGGCGCAAGTAGCAGGCCGGATGACGCTAGACCACGAGCGGATTAAGCCATCTCAAAAGCTCGGCACGATCGGGGCTGTAGCGCGCGATCTACGCGGCAATCTGGCAGCGGCGACGTCTACGGGTGGATTGGTAAATAAACGCTGGGGTCGGGTTGGCGATACGCCGATCGTCGGGGCGGGGGTATTTGCCGATAATGATACCTGTGCGGTGTCGGCAACGGGCTATGGCGAACAGTTTTTGCGCACGGTGTTTGCCAAAACAATTTCCGATTTCGTGCAGTTTCGGGGGCTGGACGCCCAGGCTGCGGCGCAGGCAGGAATAGATTATTTGGTAGCCAAGGTCAATGGTGAGGGTGGCGCGATCGTCATCGATGCAGCAGGGCGATGTGCTGCGGCTCAGTCTACCTCTGGCTTGATTCGCGGTTGGATCGAACTAGGGGGAGAGGCTCACTGTCAGTTGGGATGAGGCTCGTGCTAGTGCGATCTTCAAAGCCGGAGCGTGCTCCGGCTCTCAAACAGTTCTAACTAACACCAGTTAAGATCGGCGATTCTGGTTCTGTTTTTTCTATCTTCGTAGTTGCGGCAGGCGGTACATCTGGCGCAGTAATTAGATGAAAACTGTCTTTGTATTTTTGATATAGTCCGAATCCTGGTGGTTCGCTATTAAATTCTTTAGGCAGTTGATAATCCTTTTCTGAATATTTACTGCGGACGTTGACGATCGTTTTATAATGAGTCTCCCATTGCTTAAGTAACAATAAAAATTCTTGAAATTTTTGGTAAGAAACTTCATGCCGAGATTTCAAGCCAATATATTGCAACATCTTACTGTATGTTTCCGGTCGATTATGCTGTTCGGCAATGCCGACGATCGGGCCTAATTTTTCAAATACATCGTACTTGACCATCACTAATAGTAGTAAAGCATCGAGATTTAATAAATCTTCAGCTTCTAATAGGTTGATGGTGTTAGAAACGCTGCGTAAGGTTGAGTAGTCGTCGAGTTGATACTTTTTAAATAACAGGATTAGTTTTAATCCTAATGGATTTTCCGAAATCTTACTAATTTCGGCAACATACGATCTTAATGCTACTTTACCCTCTTCAGTTTTAAGCAGTGGTAATACTTCTTCCAGCTTTTGCTCCACTTGCTGTTTGAATACTGCTGTATCGATTTCCTGAGTGAGTAACGAGTTAACAAAGTCATATAATTTGCGTTGACCGCTACTGCAATACCGCGACTCAGTGCTATCGATCGTCGAGAAACTAGTTTGGGCTTCGATCGCTACTCTGAGTAATTCAATCACTTCATCTAAGTTAGCATACTCATCGATCGAGCGGGCGATATAGCTTTTGATTTTGAAAAATGCCATAAATTCAGTATTCCCAAATTTATCGGCATTGAGGTTTTCAGCTTGATTGGTAATCAGCGCGAGTTTTTCCAGATTGCGCTGATGCAAAAATTTGTCACTTTCCAATACATCCGGCTTTTGAAATCGCTTAAAAAATTTTCCCAAAAAGTTACTTTGGCCGAGTTTGGCAGCTTTTTTGGAATTTAATAACAACGTTATAACTGGAAATATAGCAATGCCACCGATGACGACTATCAGTGCGATCGTTATCGGTGTCGATAGCACGAATGTATAATTACCCGCAGTCACGGCTGTCGAGTTGACAGGATTGGCTTTTTGGATTTGGCGATTGGCGTTAGCCGCTGTTGACTCTGTTGGTAGAGCTTCTTCAGGCTTACCTGTAGTTTGCGATCGTGTTACATCCGCCAGAGCAATTGGCACCGATAGTCCTAACCCTGCAACCAAAGACGATTTTACTAAATACTTAGACATGTTTATCGTTACTACAATATCTCCTGTATATAGATTACCCACTCAGATCGGGAAAACTACGACGTTCGATTTTGAATTTAATAGCCAACGATTAGCTACCAATCACCTGTTTTTCGTCGAGCCACTGCTGTAAAATCACTGCCGCAGCGATTCGATCGATCGTCGCTTTATTTTGAGATACTGATATATTGGCATCCTTCATCATTTGTTCGGCGGCATAAGACGTTAAGCGTTCGTCTACATACTCGATTGGTAGAGCGATTTCTGCTGCTACCCGCCGCGCAAATTTTTGGACTTGTTTTGCCTGCGAGCCGATTTTGCCATCCATCGTATACGGCAAACCAATGACTAGGATCTCTACTTCGCGTTCGGCAATAATCTGAGTTAATTGGGCAATATCTTCCTGAAACGAGCTACGCCAAATCGTTGTAATTCCAGTGGCAATTAATCCCAATCCATCGCAGCCAGCGACCCCAATCCGCTTACTACCAACATCCAATCCTAATGCTGCAACTCTCATCTTCGCGGTTTGCTGGTAGAGGGTAATATCGTCTTCAGGGAATAAAGTCTCGACCTTTAACTCATTTTTAAAAACTTGGCCGCTACTCGATCGACAGTCCAAAGTAGTCGAAAATTTAAATTATTTTCTCGATCTTTTGTCTAAAAGCATAGCATAAAACTAGAGACATTAGCGGTAACATCTCTAGTCATAAATATTATTGAATTTGTCGATCGCGGGCTAAAGTCAAAAAGCTTTATGCAGCCAATTCGTGACCGATCGCATCTCCCGGTGCTTCTGCTAAACTCAATGTATTAGCTTGTGGCAACGTTAGTTCGGTAGTAGGAGCTAAGAGATTGAGAAAACGATTGGCAATCTCGTCTTGGCGACCTAAAAAGAATTCTTCCCAATTACTTTGAGTTGGTGCGACGTGGCTGTGAACTTTACAAGCAGGAGATTTAGCATTGTTGCCAGCCAGTTCGCGTTTGACGGTGAATTGGAAGACACACAGACTATTAAAACGAGCATCTTTAGCTCTGGCGGGAATACCATTAGCGATCGCGTGGCATTTAGTTACTTCATTAACTAGTTGTTGCCAATGAAAACTAAAACTAGCCTGATTGGCACCTTTAGCAATGTAAGCTAGACCGATTTCATGTAATGGTTGATTGTTGGCATCTAGTAACAAGACTTCGTAGCATTGTGCGGTGCCATATTTTTCGCGATTGCTATAAAGTTGTTTGCTGTATTGTCCAGCAACAACCAATCTTTCTTCAGTACGCGAAGCTTGTCTGTCAAATGCAAATAAAGGACTGCGCGGTACGACTAACATCCGAGGCGATTGAATTAATAAGCCCCGTTCTTTACCACCACTATTATATTCATAGACGATTAATTCGCTTTCATCGACATTTCCCCAGCCAGCTTTAGCCATTTCGGTTTCGGTGATGAAATAACCGCATTCGCTGGCACCGTTTTCGCCGCGTAGTGCTTGAATTCTGGGCAAGCGAGCATTGGGATTGACGTATTCTGGTGCGGCAAATCGATCTTTTACTTCGGCTGCGCTGGGCACTACGAGCGTTTCTCCATCTATTGTCGGTGGTGTAATATTTCGTTCGCCGTTTGTCGCTCCGCTGGCGATGGCATCGTGGGCATATTCAGCAGTATTGTCTTTAGTCGCTCTGGTTTTAGAGTAAGTCATAGATCTGCTCTGGAGATAAGGGAAAGTTCTCTGGTATGCATCGATCGATCGATGTCTGTCTAGCTGCCTGAGCTGATTCAGTAGCTTTGGTAAGTGCCAATGTCGATCGAGATCGCAAGTCGTGAAGTAGGGCAATTAGCCTTTAATCGCTCACTAATACAAGTATACCATAAATTTCCAAAAATAGTACTTAGGTTCTAAAAAAATGCCAAATTAGTAGCCCAAGCGAATGTTGCTGCTTATGCCTTTCCTCTGAGAGCATAGACAATAGCTCACCAGCGGCGATCTCGTCTAGCATCGCTAATATCCACTAACTAGCTAAGTTCAATTAAATATCAAATACGAACGGTATCTAACAAAATGGAACTACTTCATGACGATTGGGGGATTAGACAACACTGCTTTAAGGATAATGATTTAGATCCTAGATTGTTAGAGCAAGGGAAAGCCATTGTTCTCGAAATATTGAAACTACAAAGCTCGATCGATATATCTTCGATCGAATACAATCTCTCTTTTTACAGCGGTGGTATAGGTATCATCGATAAAGTTTTCATCAAATTGAGTTGCGATAGCACCAAAGCATCTGAAATTATCTCGTCTTTGAAATTGGTAGATATCTCTAATGACAATCTAGATTGGGAATTACGCGATTATTTAATTTCGAGAACTATCGATGAAGATTCAGAAGAGCCAGATGATTCAGTAGAAATCTGTACACTTATTCTAAATAATAAGATATCTCGGTTAGTTAATGAGGAGAAAGCTGATTTCCAAGATATCGCTTCTAGCGAGCACTTTATCTATTTTGGTAAAGGCACTGGCCCCAATCATGGAGAGATAATCTATTATTTAAATGGTAGTTTAAATTATATTTCTTACGCTTATGGTTAATCTGGAAAGTGTCAATCCTACGTCGGAAGATGTCAAACAATGAATAACTCGATCGAAGTGCATGGTTATCATGGGACTAGCCAGACTAAAGCCACGAGTATCCTGAAGAATGGATTTCTCGCTAGTGATAACGATTATGATTGGTTGGGTACGGGCATATATTTTTTTCAAGATGCACCGATGAGAGCCAAACAATGGGCAATAGAACAGCATCCCAACGAGCCAGCCGTTATTTGTGCTCGAATTCAGTTAGATAATTGTATCGATTTATTTGATGTCAAGTGGTTCCCTATCCTCAAAAACATCTATAATCTATTTAGCGATCGGTATCGATCTGCTAATCGACCGTTACCCAAACAAAATCCACTTCGATCCAAAGCTCATCGCTTAGACTGTGCATTTTTCAACTTTGCTAGTCAGCTAATATCTGACGACGAACAGACAGTTGAATGTATTAGATCTGTATTTGTAGAGGGTGAAAGCATTTTTCCTGATTCAGCAATTTTTGATTTAGCTCATGCCCAAATAGCTGTCAAAAATCCTGCTCTAATCACAGAGTACTATTTAATCGAAATCTAAGGAGCTATTCAGATGCTAGATATAAATAAATCTAAGGAAATTTTAGAGAATTATTTTGCAACCGTGACCCACGAGCAATTTGGAAGAGACTTGGAAAAGTATTGTCCCGAATTAATTGAAGCAGAATCAGCTAGTCTAGAATCAGATACATCTCGAAATATAGAAATTTATCAGCAAGCAAAGCAAGATAGTAAGTTAGAGATTGCTCCTAAACTTTTAAAGAAAGGGCTGAGTATTCAAGAAGTAGCCGAAATTCTAGAACTGGATGTACATCTCCTCGCTCAATAGAGAATGCATAGCGTAAGCTCGATCGATACAATTAGTTTGTAAAGTCTTTAATTAGTAATTGTATTAATTTACCTACTCGGTCAAAATTTGTGGTGGGGGCAATTCATGAATTGCCCCTACCACAAATTTCAGAGATCCACATCATAAAAACCCAAAGATCGACGATCGACTATCAATTATCAATTAATTTAGATGCTGCTATTCCCTGTCTCCTTGCTGCTGGTAATTGCCACCAGCCGAGATGGGGTAATTGATGATGCTCCTCGTGATAGCCAAAGTGATAACAACTGATAAACGACCAAAACTCCGAAAAAGGTGTACTAGTCGCGTGAGCGTCATTGACATATCCATTTACAGGTTCTCGGTGGGGTAGAAACGTCCCGAAGACAAATAGTTGAAACGAACTCATCACTGAGGGGAACACCCAAAACCAAGAGAGATTACTTTCGGGAACGTGTAATACTCTATGCACGACATGGAATGTCGAAATTAATAGTCCCAGCCGCAGCCAACTCCAATAGTTCTGCATGAAGTTGAAATACCACCCAAAGAAATTTTTGTCTTTGCCATTGTGAAAATCTGGATCGCCCATGCGTGCGGGAATGTCATGATGGAGATCGTGCATCTGACGCATCTTGGCAAACGGAAACATTGCATAGACGAATAACACGAAGCTACCGATGGCATCATTTAATTTGGGATGAGAAGGCGCGATCGATCCGTGCATTCCATCATGTGCCGTTACAAATAGCCCCACATACAAAAACATCTGCCACAAAAAGCCTACCATCTTCACCCAGTTGGGCACCTGAGCTAGGTCTAGATTTAGTAGAATCGTCGTGCTCGTTGCCCAAATTCCAATTAGCGATAATGCCACCCAAAGTCCGCGATTTGTAGCCTGTCGTATCATTAGCAAACCTCGATCGCCCAATAACTTTTTACAATCCTTTACTTAGGTTAACATTTCTCAACAAAATAGAGGATCGATAAATGGGTGGATGGGTGGATGGGTGGATGGGTAGATGGGTAGGTAGTACCGACAACCCGATCCGGTCAATCCTTAAATCATGGTGGGTGGATGGTTAAAATAAAAGAATTGTAGCCAACGAGATATTTAGCTGATGATAACTAATCCCCTGTCAGAGCGATTGCCCGATCGAGTCTTACTCGCACCCAATTACAAAATTCCGATCGTCCTAATTGCCGCATCGATATCGATCGCCACATTTCAATTGTGGGTAGGTTTAGCAGTCGGGATATTTGGGATATTTCTGTCGATTCAAACCGCGATTATCAAATTGGAATTTACTACCACCACACTCAATGTCTATCGTGGCGATAACGTCATTCGCACGTTCCCCTACAGTGAGTGGGAAAATTGGGAGATTTTTTGGCAGCCTGCACCGATCCTCTTTTATTTTAAAGAAGTCAACAGCATTCACTTTTTACCGATTATTTTCGATCCGCAGATGTTACGTACTTGTCTGGAGTACTATCGCCCCAAGTCAGATGGTGCGGCTAATTCGCTGCAATAAGTGGCGATCGTGCGGTTCGGCAATCGGCAATGATTTTGTCGATCGACCCAAAATCGAACTGTGGTTCTCTAATTAGACATTGGTATTATTGATTACTCATACACAGGCAGCAGAAACCCGACTTCTTAGAGAAGTCGGGTTTCTAAAGGTTTTAAGTAAGAGCGATGGTACTCAATTTAGATATTGGTAGACTTGAGTTTTTTTCTCATCCGTAAAGCTGCTGTACCGCCAATTAAAGTACCAATAATTGTAAATGGTTCGGGAACGGCAGTCGCTCCGCCAGCCTGACTGATACTTCCAGTGAGGGTATAGACATTGGGAACGCTTGCAAAGGAGCCAACAGTAGAGATCGAACTTGCCGATTGAGCACCTAAAGCAAATTCCTCGGCTGCGATTTTAAACTTAAGTGAGGTAGCTGTAAAACTACTCCCAAAGATCGAACCCAAGGTAACAGGCCCTGTCAAGAGAGTGGTTGGCGGAGTGTCACTTCCTAACCCATTGCCCTCATTAGATGGAAAGAGTTGCTCGAAACCCAAATCATCATTGCCAATTAATAAAGCACCAATGCTAAATCCAGATTCCGTTGTGAAGAAACTTCCCACAGGTTGCTCAAAGAAGGAACCCACTGTCAGGATTCCCGCAGCATTTGTGGTATATCCATCAGATCCAAAGAATGGGGAGGAATCTACCTCTCCTGAAACGGTTAGATCGATAGTATCTGAAGCAGAAAAGCTCCCAGGCAAGGAAAACAAAGACTCACTGCCTACTTGGGTATTAATGGTGGTTGCATGGGTACCAGCAGCACTCAGAGCCACGATCGAGGCGATGCCAGCAGTGGTCAATGAAACTTTTTTGACAATAGTAGAAATGGCGGATGCAGAAAAAATCATATTAGTGTACCCAATATTCTTGCATGGGTAGCATACACGATTTTGTAGTGTAAGTATGTAACAATCCAATTAAATTTTGTATCGATCGCGATCGCCGAGTCAGAATTTGGCAATACTTCTGCCGATCGAGCTTTACAGCCGATTAGCCAATCGATCGAGAATTTGTAAGATCTGCTGATAAGTCTTGCTATTGCCGCGATCGAGGTAGAGATTGGCTGCTTGATGGTAGTCGGCGATCGCGCCAGTGAGATCGCCAATTTGAGCATAGATTTTGCCCCGCTGGTAGTACGCGGGGGCATAATTGGGATCGATCGAGATGCTACGACTAAAATCGGCAATCGCCGCCGATAAATCGCCTAAGCTGTGATAGCTACAACCCCGATGGTAATGAGCATCGAGATAATCTGGATGGAGATCGATAGCGCGCTGGTAATCGGCTAGGGCAATTTGATGGCCTTCGTTTCTGGCCAATACCCAACCGCGTTGGTAATAAGCCTGTGCGAATGTGGGATCGATCGCGATCGAGCGATCGAGATCTTCGAGCGCGCCTTGGGCATCGTTGAGTTCGCTGCGGACGATGGCGCGGTTGAAATGGGCGTGGAGATGATCGGGATCGAAGTAGATTGTCTGGGTATAATCGGCGATCGCGCCATGTTTGTCGCCTACATATTGACGCGCATTGCCACGATGGTAGTAGGCATAATAATACTGAGAGTCGAGGGCGAGAGTTTGACTATAATCGGCGATCGCGGCTTGATGGTTGCCAATTTGACGATGGCAGATGCCGCGATTGTAATAAGCGACGACTAAGTTAGGATCGAGGGCGATCGCGCGATCGTAGTCTGTCAATGCTGTGTGACAGTCGCCCTGAATTCGGTATACATTGGCGCGATTGGTATAGGCGACGGCAAATTCTGGATCGATTTCTAGAGCTTGAGTATAATTGGCGATCGCGAGTGCCGATTCGCCCATTTGACAGTAGTTATTGCCCAGATTGTTGTAGACACTGACTAGTTCTGGCTGGATTTCGAGCGCGCGGCGGTAGTCGGCAACTGCGGCGGTAAACTCACCGCATTGGGTATACAAGATGGCGCGGTTGTTGTAGGCGATCGCCGATTGCGGATCGATCTCCAGTACGGTACTAAAATCCGCGAGCGCGCCGTTGACATCGCCCGAATTTTGGCGGAGATTGCCGCGATTATTGTAAGCGACTAGCAAGCGGGGATTGAGCGAGATGGCAGTAGTATAGTCTGCCATTGCGCCGAGATCGTCGGACAATTGCGCTTTAGCCGTACCGCGCATGACATAGGCGATCGCATCGGTAGGGTTGGCAAGTAAATTTTTACCATGCTCGAAATCATCATGGGCGCGATAATCTGGTTGCGGTTTGAAGCACGCCGCCAAGGCTCGCCCGATATAGGCAATACCGCGATCGGGATCGAGTTGCACTGCGGTACTAAAGTCTTCCCAAGAACCGGAATAATTGCCGATATAGCGACGTGCATTCCCCCGTCCGCAATAGGCATCGACACATTTAGGATCGAGAGAGATCGCCCGATCGTATGCTGAGATTGCTTGTTGGCAATTGCCAACTTCATAAAATTCCGTACCGCGATCGACTAATAACTGGACGTGTCGGGCAATTTCGGTACGCGTGTCCGCCCGTGAATGTTGATGGATCAGGAATTGCGGAATCAGTCCGACTACGGCTTGCCAAGCAGCAGCAATCGACGGGTAGCAACGCTCTGGTTCGGTCGAGATTAAGCGATCGACGATTGCGATTAATTCTGGGCGATCGATTTGATGGACTTGCTGATGCCAGGATTCAAGCTGGCGATCCGGTCGGGATAGGGTCGCTCCAGCTCCGGTAGCCGCAGCGATGACAATCTTGCCAACTACTAGCAGATCGGGTGCGATCGAGGTGGGTGGGACGACTAGCGCGACGGGTAAATTCATCAGCACTAGCTTGCGATCGAGATTGCGACGGACGAGCTGGTGAATGGAGACGAGATTGGAACTGGCATTGCAACGTTCGACATCGCGTAAAATCTCCAATAAGTCTGCCAATAACATTACGACTTGCGATTGCGTCCAGGGTCGTTCTCCGACTAATTCTTGTGCTAAAGGTACCCCCGCTACAAACTCTCTGACGATGTAAAATGCGCCATCTTCGGCGAAATAACTATAGACGATCGCCACTCGATCGACTTGACGGCTCAGATCGTAGAGCGACTGAGCCGAGCTTATCGCTAACTGCAATTCTGGACTATCGGGAGCGGCATCTGGTAATTCGTAACGGTGGATGGCACATTTAAGTTGGAGATTGCCAGGAACCTGAAGATCGACTGCTAGATAGGTAGTGACAGAGCCACTGTGTCCCAACTGCTCTAGGATCTGATAACGCTGTTGAAGAGTAGATCCGATCGGATTCACTATGCGTACACTCCCACTACTCACTTGCAAGTCCTTCACAGTTTATTGCTTACCCATTATCACTGACGTCTATTCTTACATATCGATCGGCAGATGACTGAAACGTAGGACTTGACAAACTACTGGAATAATTTACGCCATTTTTTGCTTGACAATAATTACAACATACTTATCTATTTTTGAGATCGATAATTTCAGCAGGTGGAAATGCCCCAAATTCGGTAATAATTGCCTGAATTAGATTAGCTGGAGTCACATCAAAAGCTGGGTTGTAGAATTCAACTCCCGGCGGACAAACGATCGTTTCACCAATTTGGTAAATTTCGGCAGGGTGGCGTTCTTCGATCGGAATTCCACTCCCATCAGGAAGACTAAAATCGATCGTCGATCGCGGTGCGGCTACAAAGAACGGAATATTGTGAGCTTTGGCAACTAGAGCCAAACTATAAGTACCGATTTTATTAGCAGTATCGCCATTAGCGGCAATGCGATCGGCTCCCACCACTACCGCATCGATTAAACCCTGTTTCATGCAGTGCGCCGCCATACTATCGGCAATTACCGTCACGGGAATCCCTTCTTGAACGCATTCCCAGCTAGTTAGTTTCGCCCCTTGGAGTCGCGGACGCGTCTCATCGGCATACAATCGCGCCAACCGCCCCTGAGTCCAGGCCGAACGTACTACCCCAAGTGCCGTACCATAACCAGCCGTTGCCAGCGCACCAGCATTGCAATGAGTCAGCAAACACAGCTTATTGGGACTGCTGGGTAAAACCGCCAAACCATGTTCGCCGATCGCCTGACAAGTTGCAATATCATCGCTATTAATCTGCTGCGCGGCGATGAGTAGTTGCGGGATAATTTCAGCCACACTCCCTACACACTGGCGCGCGGTAGCTTCCATTCGATCGATCGCCCAAAACAAGTTTACCGCTGTCGGACGTGTCGCTCTGAGGGTTTTGCCGATCTCTGTAAGCTGCTCTAAAAATTCATCCCGATCTGTAGTCTGAATCTCTTTAGCACCCAAATACATCCCATAAGCCGCCGCCACGCCAATTGCTGGCGCACCCCTAACGATCATTGTCGAGATTGCTTCTGCCATATCTCGTACCAGATCGATCTCGACATATGTATATTCATTTGGCAAACGATTTTGATCGATGAGCAACACGCGATCGTTTTGCCAACGGACTGGATAAACTGGGGTATTCATATTAATTAGCTAGAACGCGATCGAGTAGTCCAAACCCAAATTTTATCATTCTCGACATATGTATATTCATTTGGCTGCCGATTCCGATCGCTCCGATCTCGATCTTTGCCTTCACACATCGCAATTTAGGTGGAGTAAGAGCCGCTATCCCATGGTTCGTGAAACATGACATCTTGAGGCCAGAGCATTACATCTTCATATTCTTTGCCATCATCCTCATCAATTTCACAGTTATACTCTAATGCGTATTCGATCCACATATTAACATTCGATCGATAAGTCGTAATCCTGTATTTGTGACAACACAATAATTCTAAATAGTTCGCAAAATTTTTCATAGCGATTCATTTACTTCGGGGAGTTACGCTTCTGTAAGGCAGACGCTATGTAAACGCGATTGTAAATCCGACTCTATGCTTATAGCTCAAATAGGATTGTTACAATTAAAGGATCGATATGGTTATTAAAATCTTAAATATTACGTTCCAGATTTAAATAGCAAGCAGCTTGCCAACTTCAATATGCAGATCGGGAAATGATAGTGGCGAAATATTTCCTGTTGCTAATTTAGTTTCAGAGCGATAGGTATCGGTGACAGAACAACCGCCTTGTGGATTTGCCAAATCGCGAAAGACAATTAACTCGGGAATTTGTAAATTTACGACCCAATATTCTTGAATTCCGGCTTCAGCATAGACGCGTTTTTTTTCGTTGACATCTTTATGCAGCGTCGTGTCCGCATACTCGATCGGCCAAAAAATATCGGCTGGATAAGGATGGTGGTTTAAGTATTGACTATTAGGCGATCGGATAATCGTAATATCTGGCTTTGGCTCGGAGTTATTAGAGAGGGTGATTGGGTGACCCTCTCTTACTTCAGCACGATCTTTTAGTAAGGTTCTCAGATATTCAACCGATTCGCTACAATGAACGGCATGAGGCATTCCTTCTGGTTCCATATCGACGATGAGTCCTTCTAATAACTCCACTCGTCGTTGGGGTACCTTTTCCCTGGGAGCATCGCTCAGTATCCCTGTGGCAACTAATTGATGATATTCAGCGAGCGTCCACTTGGCAATAGTAATTGTCATTGTTGAGATCCTCGAACTCTATTTTAATTCTAACAAGTGTGCGATCTGTATTGGTATTATGGAAAACCGATTGTCTCTGGCACGATCGAGTTAAAGATCGACGATCCTGGTTTATTATATGGGGCAACAGTTTTTACGACGTTTAAAACCGCTACACTCTCTACTTATCTTTACGAACTGCATTACGATCGATTAAGATTCTCGATCGATGATTTAGATTGGTTTCAACCTGACTGGGCAAGAGTTCGATCGGGTGTAGAGTGTTTAACCCCACATTTTCCCGTATTGCGAGTTACGATCTTTTTCGACGGACGAGAATTAATTACCGGACGAGAATTACCGCTAAATTTAGCCACTTGGCAACAAGAAGGGGTAACTGCAATCATTGCAGACAGGCAACTTACGCGCTCGCTTCCCCAACACAAAACAGGTAATTATTTAGCTCCCTGGTTGGCTCTCAAACAGGCACGAAATAATAATATTCAAGAAGCAATCCTGATAAACGATCGCGGCGACTGGCTTGAAACTACTACTGGCAATCTCTGGGGATATCGCGATGGCTGTTGGTATACACCGCCGCTGAGTGCGGGAATATTGCCAGGTATCGCTCGATCGCAAATTTTGGCAGCACTCACACAACAAAATCGCCAAGTCCTCGAAATCGAATGGACGCCTGAGTGGGTAAAAGATTTAGACTCGATCGGCTACAGTAATTCGGTAATCGATTTTATCCCGATTCATACTGTCATCACTCCTGTGGGTACTCTAAAGTATGCAGCTTCACATCCAGCAATAGCGGAAGTTCGCAGTTTCTAGGCGATCGATTAGGAGAATATTGAGGTGAGCATCAAACAGAGGCACAACGATCGACAATTTGCACTTTTATTTATTGTTACAAGTGTGGCGATCTGCTATTTGGCAAAACCAGCTCAAACCCAAGTCTTAGTTCTGGCAGAATCTAACACATATCTTGGTGAGAGCGAACGAATCGATCTTAGTGCCGAGCCTCTCGAAACTTTGCTTCAATATTCCAAAGATAATTCCGATTTCATGCGCGAGCAACTCAACAGCAATAATTCAAATAGTTCGACGCCACTTCAAAATCCTAGTAGTGGCTGGTCGCAACCCCTAGGCTGGTTATTTGGTGTAATGTTTGTCATCTTAGGATCGCTCGTTGCTTGGTCTAAATACGCTAAAAAGTAATAGAGTAGGAACCCCTCAACAATTAGCTTTGGACGCGATCGACTATAACAATTCGGTAATCCACCTGCTCCCGAGTCGTACTGTCATTACTCCCGTGGGTAAACTAGAATATAGAGTTCAACACTTAACGATCGACAAAGCCAGCAAGGCTTCGATCGCAACGCAGGCAGGAGACAGGAACACCAGCGGAAACGATAAGAGTACCTACTCCCAACTCCCAACTCCCAACTCCTCATTCCCAACCCCTCACTCCCAACC
>NZ_PVWO01000497.1 GCF_003003845.1 Chamaesiphon polymorphus CCALA 037
CTATAGCACCAGTAACTTAAAACTAAGCACCACTCCAAAAATTCAGTCGAGGGTGTTGCTGAATCGTCCATCCTTATCCCAAACCGACATTATTCTCGCAATGCCCCAAGTAACTCGCTAGCATATTAGTATGTATCCGACCTGCGGAGGAAAAATATGTGCGGACGATTTACTCAATTCTCCAGAGGAGAGGCTACGCCAACGACTTCAGCAGAAACGATCGCCTCAGTCTTTGGTATAGAAACCAGCCAACTAACACCGCGATTTAATATTGCCCCCACACAATCAGTCGCCACCATCTTACAACTACCATCCGCCCCACCTCAACTCCAATTCTTGCAATGGGGACTGATTCCATCCTGGGCAAAAGATCCCGCCATCGGCTCCAAACTAATTAACGCCAGAGCCGAGACAGTCAACGAAAAACCCTCATTTCGAGCCTCATTCCGGCATCGACGTTGCTTGATTCTAGCCGATGGCTTCTACGAATGGCAGCAAATCGAAGGCAGCCGCAAAAAACAACCCTATTTTATGAGCTTGCAAGACGATCGACCCTTTGCCTTTGCAGGCTTATACGATCGCTGGCAAAGCCCAGCAGGCGAAACACTCGAAACCTGTACCATTATTACCACCACAGCCAACGAACTCCTCGAACCAATTCACGATCGAATGCCCGTAATTCTAGCTCCCGAAGACTACGATCTCTGGCTCGATCCCGACTTTGGCAGCACCAAAGACCCCGCTGCCTGGAGCAAGCTACAATCCTTACTCGATCCCTATCCAGCCGCCCAGATGAAGGCATATCCCGTCAGCACGATCGTCAATAGTCCCAAAAACGACACCCCAGAATGCAAACAACCAATGTCTGCTGTAGCTATAACTTAGGCTTTAGGTTTTAGGCTTTAGACTTTAGGTTTTAGGTTTTAGGCTTTAGGCTTTAGGTAGAGGCTAAACAGAGGGCAGAAGAGGAAAGGCGATGGAACTGCGTTCTCTAGTTTCTCTCTCCCCCTCTCCCCCTCCCCCTCTCTCATTTCGTCAAGGATAATCGAGCATGAAATACCGCAGACTAGGACGATCCGGCTTACAAGTAAGCGAACTATCGCTAGGATCTTGGGTCACTTATGGCAATCAAGTAGATGAAGACATCGCGATCGAAACCCTATCAGTAGCCAAAGATGCAGGCGTCAACTTCTTTGACAACGCCGAAGTATATGCAGGCGGCAAATCTGAAACCCTCATGGGCAATGCCATCAAAAAATTAGGCTGGGATCGTGCAGATTACGTTATTTCCACCAAATTCTACTGGGGACTCGCCCAAGGCCCCAACCGCAAGAATACACTCAACCGTAAATACCTCCGCCAAGCGATCGAAGGCTCCCTTCAACGCCTGCAAATGGACTACGTAGACCTCGTATTTTGCCATCGTCCCGACCCCAACACCCCGATCGAAGAAACCGTCTGGGCGATGCACGACACGATCCAACGCGGTCAAGCCTTATACTGGGGTACCTCCGAATGGTCGGCAGCCGAGATCGTCAGTGCTTGGCAAATCGCCGAGCGGCACCATCTCCACAAACCCGTCATGGAGCAACCCCAATACAACTTATTCCACCGCGATCGTGTCGAAACAGAATACGCCAGACTTTACGAAGATCTCGGCTTAGGCTTAACCACCTGGAGTCCCCTCGCTTCCGGCGTCCTCACTGGCAAATACGCCAACGGTATCCCCGCAGGCAGCCGCTCCACCCTTCCGGGCTACGAATGGCTGCAAAAACTCGTCACCAACCCCGATTGGATCGCCGCCACCGAACGCCTGCGATCGATTAGCGACAAACTCGACTGCACCCTCTCTCAACTCGCGATCGCCTGGTGCGCCAGCAATCCCCACGTCAGCACCGTTATCACAGGTGCCAGCAACAAAACCCAAGTCATCGAAAACATGAAAGCGATCGACATCATTCCCCAACTCGACGCCACACTCCTCCACCAAATCGACGCAGCCGTCGGCACCCTCAGCGTCCCAACATCCGCCTAATCTCAACTAAGCCCTAGTTTGTCACTGTTCATTCAATTTCTTCGGCCTAAAGTGACAAACTAGGCATAACTTCTCGCAATAGAGATCGATTGACTAGCGATGCGGAGATAGCGAGCATTTTCGCTCCAGAAATCTACTTCACCCACCCTTGCTCCCAGCCAGCACCACCGACTTCCAAGCCAGCATTATTACTATTAGCCTTGATAATTCGATCGCCATTAAGAGTGCGTAGATCGATCGACAATAAACCCTTCACTGTATCTCGACAACACATTACCAAGCCTTGTTCTGTTGGTGTACTTACCATCGTTCCAGGTAAATCTGTCGTACCGATTAGTTCGACTTGAAATTCGCTATTACTAGCTCGAATTTGCCATTCGCCCCAGGGTTGAATTTGCCAACTTATTTGCGAATTCCACGGTACGAATTCATAAAACTTGTTGCGATAATGAATGCCAATCATCCCGACTTCTTCAGTCGTCCATAGTACTTTGCGTCGTCCACCCCCTGTGGTAATTGCCAAACCAACTGTCTCATCAAAACTATTGCAATTTACCCAAAACCATTTCTGCGGAAAAGAGCGACCCCAATTTTTTTCACTATAGGCTGGAGTATTCGTAAAATCATAGCGTTTGCCCTGCCACTCGATCCAACCTGTAGCCAAGCCATGCGCCATCAAGATCTGCCATCCCGGCTCGAAGATCGGCAAGTATGATAACAAGCCCGCCGTGGCTTGCTGGGGCTGATGGGGCTGTCCCCAGCCATAAACGGGGACGGTATGATAACACCAGCGACAGTTTTGGCTTGGGAGATTTCCTTGATGGAGAGTGGCGGTAACTTGATAACCTTCGGTAATATGACGATCGAATTCTGCAACTGATAGTAATTGGGGTCGAATATTTAAATTATCAGTCTTTCCCCAATGTCCCAAAGCTAGATCGTCTTTAGCTGCCCAAAATCGATCGGGATCTGGAAAAGAACACATCAAATGTCGTTCGTCAATCCCCAACATCTGCGCCGCACCACCACTGCGCTCGCTTTTGCCTAAAGGATCTTCAATTGAGTACATAAACGCAAATGATTCTCTAATCTTCGGCAATGTCACCCGAAAATACCACCCTTCAAAAAAATCCGGATCGACGCCATTCCAATGATATCCAATATGCGGCACTGTCATAATTGATAATTGATAATTGATAATTAATAATTAAACTTCATTATTTGCGATCCACGATTCACTATCCACTATCCACTAATTCACAAAGCAGGCGATCGGGAAAATTAAGTATTCCCAGAAAAATAACTTCCAGATAAATTGATAGAAGGCTGCGATCGATTCTTTTTGTTCTAAATCGATATCTTGAGAACGCCACCAGAGCAAGCCGAGTAAAGCAGTATGGGAGATAACCACAAACCAAGTATTAATGCTAGATGACAACAAAATACCAGCCGCGATCGTGCCTAAATAGGCGATCGTAATTGCCCAGCGCGTAAAGTTAAAAACTGTTAATTTACCTAAAACGATCGTAAAGGTTTCGATTTGATACTTGCGATCGCCTTCGAGATCGGGTACATCTTTAAATAAGGCAATGGCGATTGTAAATACTAAGATAAATAGCGTTAATACCCAAATACTTGGCGGTATAGTATCTACGCCTGTCAATAGTCGATCGAAATGCAAGAACAGCCCTAAATTAACAATACAGCCCCTCACAGTCAAAATACAAATAGCAGCGAGCAATGAGTATTGTTTGAATCGAATTGGCGGTACCGAATAAGCAGTTCCGATCGCCAAACTCAGCGAGACAGTTGCAAATAACCATTTACCTGATAATGCCGCAATCGCGATCGCTAAAATACCTGTAACTGCGACGATCCACGTTCCTTGAGCGATCGATAATTTACCACTAGCTAAGGGGAGATCGGGCTTATTGACTCGATCGATTTCCACATCATAAAGTTGATTCAAACCAACTATATAAATATTCCCTAATATACAAGCAATCCAAGCTCCCACCAGTTGACCGATACTCAGCCATGAAACTGGGCTATGAGTAGTCGCGATCGCGATCGTGTAAAGTGCCAATACACTCAGACTGGTACCGAT
>NZ_PVWO01000498.1 GCF_003003845.1 Chamaesiphon polymorphus CCALA 037
TACCTCCTCGGTGGTTTGGCTGAAATCAACAAAACTTTCGACTTATCCCCAAGCTGGTACATCGAAGCTCTCAAGTACGTCAAGTCCAACCACGGTTTGTCTGGCGATGCTGCTGTAGAAGCTAATTCTTACATTGACTATGCAATTAATGCCTTGAGCTAGTCTCATTTGCTGTGAGCTAGTCTGAAGCCAACCCGAAGTCATCTCCGTCCATCAGCAATTGCGTTGGTGAGGGGAAATGGCTTCGGGAATTTTTTTGTCCAGACAAGTTTCGATTACCAGAAATTAGACTGGCGATCGTTGGTAAAATGAGAATATACCCTAAAGATCTTCAACTGGTTAGCAAAACGATCGAGAAAAATAGGTGTAAAGCCTTCTCGTTCGGCAATAGGTAACGATCGATTATCAATTCTCGAACTTCTTTTTTCCTCACTGTCAGTAGGTACGGGAAATAACTAATCACCAAACCACTTCACAATTATGACCGAGCCTGACTTACTCCAACCCCTGCTGCTGGCAATCTCCGAGGCTGATTCATCGCCTCGAATGGTAGAGGCTGTCGAAAAATTGTCACAGGCACGGCTAGAAGCGGCGATACCCAACTTGATTGCTATTTTAGGTTATAACAACCCTGGTGCCGCCGTGGCGGCGGTAGAAGGGCTGATCTCGCTCGGCAAACCTGCGGTAATGCCTTTATTAGAGTTGTTGGATGGATATAATTATGGAGCTAGAGCCTGGGGACTCAGAGCACTAGCGGGAATCGGCGATCCCAAGGCTATCGATTTATTATTAGATGCAGCAGCAAATGACTTCGCCTTGAGCGTCAGACGCGCCGCTGCGAGAGGATTGGGCACCATTCATTGGGAAGAGTTAGCTCCCGAAGAAATCGCCCCCGCGCAGAGCAAAGTTATCGAAGTATTATTACAAGTATCTCAAGACCATGAGTGGGTAGTACGATATGCTGCAATTACCGGACTGCAAGAATTAGCGATCGCCAGTATTATCTCCAATCCCGATCTCACCCGTCAAATCTTGGTTCATTTCGATCGATTGGTCGAAAGTGACGACAACATAGCTGTAATTGCGCGGATCTGGCTAGCTCAAAAAGAGATTCAAGACTACATCACAGAAATCTTAAGCCAACAACCCGAACTAGAACCTCAGCTTGAGATCGATTGGCAGCAGACATTAGAAAAACTCTATGCGCGCAAGCGGCGAGAACAACCACGCCCCGAAGGAGATCCACATAAGTTTCGCGATCTCGCTGCGGCAATTGTTAAAGGCGATCTGTGAAGTACCTACCCCTTCAGGTTTAAGATCGGCCAAATCGAACTAAGTTCGATCGCCAGCGTTGGGAGTGAAAGCCAAGACGCTTGACTTCGCCTCTGCAAATTTAAGCTCGCAATGGAGTAGAGTCTACCAATTACGGTAGATTCTACTCCATTTTCCGAGCATTTCTCCTCTAATGGCTAAAGTCGAGTCTAAGAAGTTAGGTTTCGATCTCAAACATGTTTTCGATTATGCTTCTTGGCGAGGGCTAGCACCAATCACCGAAATTTTGTGCCGATAGATTAGTTCGGCTCCAAACCAGCCAGTGATGCCCAATAAAGAGGCAACGACGATCGAAATAATGATGCCTACGGGTAAGATGGCACCTTCGACGTTATCCCAGCGGATGTACCAGTTGACTAATGTCAATGCCAGCGCGGTGACATTACCAACCATGTGAATCCAGCCTGCGCTGTGCTTTTTGACGCGATCGATCCGTAAGAAGTCGAGCATTCCAGTTAGGGCTGCTACCAATCCGGAGATAAAGCCCGCGCCGATGAGCCAGATTGCCGCCCGCGCCCAGAAGTTGTCGCCAGTAAGCCAATAGCCGACATCGGCTCCGGCTGCTGCTGTGAGGAAGGCGATCGGGAATGTCACAATTAATGGGTGGAGGGGATGTTTGGCAACCGCTACGGTGCTGGGGATACCGCTATCGAGAAATTCGCGTTCGTCACTTTCGATAAATGGAGGAACGCTAGGAGTAGGAGTTTGAGTCATTTTGAGTGGATAGTGGATAGTGGATAGTGAATCGTTAGTGTTTGTCGATCGTGGTTAATTAATTCGATCGCGTATTTAAATTTCAACCTTTACATCGAGGGCACTTTTTCGATTTGACTGTTGGCATGAATTACCAATTTGCCTGCTTGAGCTTCTAATTGACGCAATTTGAGTGATATACCTGGAATGTTAAAGTTGCGTAAATCTAGTAAAGCTGCAAGTTGCTCTAAAATTACCATTACTAGTTTGAGAGTCAAACCTTGACCTTCAGCAGCCAGAATTTCTAACGAAATCCGCTCGCCATCATCATGAATTTGGGGAATAGCGGTGGCCGACATTTTTTTGATTTCATTGGACTCTCTCATCAAAAAAGTTGCTGCGATGATAAATTTATTTTGACCAGGCAGATCTAAGTTAGCTTCTTGAATATCGATCGTCACTGGTTGCCCATCTACATCCATTTTTAAACCACGTAACTTGCCTTGCATGTAGTTAGAAGCAAAAGCTCGATTGATATCGGCCTCAGTCAAAACGATGCGGGCTTCGGCATCGGTGGGTTGGGTGAGTTCGATATTGCCAAGCAGGGCACCGATCGGATCGATCGAGACGCGATCGGTATTAATTTGGATGCTGTCCATCCGCAGGTCTTGTTTGACAACTAAACCCTTGCCAGAAATCTCGATCGAATCTACTTTTCCTTGGATAAGATTGCCAGGATTGGTACGCAGATCTACATCGATTTCTTCGACGACATCTAGTTGACTGGCAATGCCGATTTCTACAACTTTACTTAATGCCTGGTTACCCAAATCGGGGCTATTCGCTCCCATATTTACTATCTCCATTTGGTTTGCAAAATGATTCGGCGACCATTTTGACGCGTAACCTTAGTAATAACAAATACGCTTATTATTTCAATCTCTCTAAAGAGATACGAGCGATCTCCCTCATGAGAGAGAAGAAACTGAGGATGGGCATTGTTAGCATACTGAAGTCTCAATAAACTCACCTGCAATGAAACTAAAACCGATCGAACAACAAGTTGTTGCTGTGGTTGGGGCTTCGAGTGGCATCGGTCGCGAAACCGCTCTTCAACTTGCCAAACGTGGAGCCAAACTAGTGGTTTCGGCTCGCAGTGAATCAGGATTGGCCTCATTAGTCAAAGAAATCGAGCAATTTGGAGCAGAGGCGATCGCCGTTCCTGCTGATGTAGCTGACTATGCCCAAGTCCAAAAGATTGCGGATGCAACTGTCGATCGCTTCGGACGGTTGGATACCTGGGTACATGCGGCTGCAACTGCGGTGATTTCGCCATTCGAGCAAGTCACTCTTGAAGAATTCAAACGCGTTATTGATGTCAATCTGATGGGGCCAGTCCATGCAGCCAAGGCAGCACTACCCTTGCTCAGGCGCACGGGAAGGGGCGCATTCGTGGCTGTATCCTCGGTAGAAGCACGTCGATCGATGCCGCTGCAAACTTCGTATTCTGCCTCCAAACACGGTCTAGAAGGCTTTCTCGATGGGCTGCGGGCAGAACTCAGACACGAAGGTGTGCCCATCAGCATTACCAACGTGATGCCCTCGGTAATCAACACTCCGTTTTATAACAAGGCGCGGACGAAACTGGGAGTCAAACCAACTGGCGTGCCACCTTACTATCAGCCCAGTCTGGTTGCTGAAGCGATTTTACATGCTGCCGAACATCCTACTCGCGACATGATTGTCGGCGACGTCGGACGGGCGGTCGATTTATTGCAAAAGTTCGCACCAGATTTAGTCGATACAGTGGTAGGCGCGATCGCGATTCCCGGACAGCGTACCGATACGATTAAAGCCACCGACGACCCCAATAATCTGTTCGAGCCGATCGAAGGTTACGATACCGTGACTGGTGATTTCTCCGACAAGATTATCCCCAGTTTCTTAGATTGGTTCGATACCCACCCAGCCGCTAAATGGAGCACCGCAGCAGGTTTGGGTGCCTTAGCTCTAATCGCAGCCAATTTGTTTAAAGACATGGAGTAGGAGTGGATGGGTGGCTATATTTAACCCTTTTACCCTCTAGCCTCTACCCTACCGCGTACAACAAATT
>NZ_PVWO01000499.1 GCF_003003845.1 Chamaesiphon polymorphus CCALA 037
AACCTCCACCCCGACAACTACCAACTTCGATGAGATCGATCGAGCCATCGCTAGCCTCTCCAGTCATCGCGATAATTGGGCGCAAACTACGATCGAGCAACGATTAGCATATCTCCAAAGCTGTCTCGATCGTACCCTAGCAGTAGCCGATGATTGGACGATGGCAGCTTGCCAAGCCAAAGGAATCGATCCTCAATCGCCACTGGCAGGAGAAGAATTAATTGCTGGAGCGATCTCTACAGTCCGAAATATTCGCCTGCTAATGACTACCTTGGAAGCAGGTGGCAAACTATCCCCACCCAAACTGAGACAGCGAGAGGACGGGCAAATTGTTGCCGAAGTATTGCCTGCAAATGCGATCGATCGAGTATTGTACTTGGGTTATCGGGGCGAGGTGTGGCTCCAACCGGGTACCATCCCCACCCAAGGACGGATCTATCGCGAACCCACAGCAAGTAAAGTAACGCTGATTCTGGGTGCGGGGAATATTTCGGCAATTGTCGCGATGGACGCGCTCTCGAAGTTATTTAGCGAAAATCAGGTAGTCATTATCAAGATGAATCCGGTGAATGCTTATGTGGGCGCGTATATCGCCGCAGCCTTCGAGCCGCTGATTGAAGCAGGTTTTATGCAGATTGTCTACGGTGGTGCTGAAGTTGGCGAATATCTGTGTCAACACCCGCAAGTCGATCGAATTCATATTACAGGCTCGCATCGCACCCACGATGCGATCGTGTGGGGGGCGACACCCAGCGAACAGCAAGAGCGCAAAGCGAAGAATAAGCCACGCTTGACGAAACCGATTACTTCCGAACTCGGCTGTGTGACGCCGATTTTAGTCGTTCCGGGCAAATGGTCATCAGCAGATCTAACTTTTCAAGCGCGCCAGGTTGCCAGTACGATCGCGCACAATGCTAGTTTTGATTGCGCGTCGGGACAGGTGCTCGTCACCGCCTCTGGTTGGGCGCAACGGGATGAATTTTTAGCAGCCATCCGGAAAGAATTAGCAGCGACGCCCCCGCGTCAAGCTTACTATCCAGGTGCCCAAGAGCGGTATCAAGCATTTATCGATCGCTACCCCCAATCCGAGCCATTAGGGACGCGCACCCCACAGATCGTACCCTGGACGCTCATCCCCGATGTACCTGCCGTAGCGGGCGAATATGCCCTCACTGAGGAGGCATTTTGTGGCATCTTGGCTGAAGTCTCGATTGAGTCTGAATCTGCGGTCGATTTTCTCACCAAAGCGGTGGATTTTGCGAACGATCGGGTGTGGGGGACACTCTCTTGCACCGTGTTAATCGACACTCGCACTCAGAAACAATACCAGCCAGAATTGACTGCGGCGATCGCCAATCTCCAGTATGGCGCGATCGGGGTGAATATCTGGTCGGCGATGTTATTTTATTTTGGCTCGACGACTTGGGGAGCATATCCCGGCAATCGGCTCGCAGATATCGGTTCGGGGATTGGTTTCGTCCACAATAGTTATCTATTCGAGCGACCCCAGAAGTCTGTCGTCTACGCTCCATTTCGGATTTTCCCGACTCCGGCTTGGTTTGCAACACACAAGAATCTATTGGCGATGGCGCGACAATTGCTGAAGTTTGAAGCATACCCAACTTGGCAGAATCTGCCAGGGGTGGTAATGGCAGCGTTGAAGGGTTAGGGTGTTTGGGGGGTGCTGCACCCACCCCGCCTTTGAGGCACCCGATGTCTCAATTATCATGCTCGCAGTGTTGGGTAAGCGGCGAAAATCTACCCACCCCGCCCTACGGGCACCCCTGTCTCGATCGCTCGTGAACCGTCGGGAAACAAAGGCGTGCGCGCATCGCTCCGTTCGCGTAGCGTCTGCCTTCGCAGAGGAGGGGATTTTTTTGTAGTCATCTTTTGAGTAAGGGGAGAGCGTAAAATCTGAGTAACTATAATTTATCGATCGAGATTATGGCACCAATGACTGTTGACCAAATCCAAGCAGCAATTTTACAGCTTTCTCCAACAGATTATGCCGAATTAACTAAGCGTCTGGCAGATCTGGATTACGATCGCTGGGATCGTCAATTAGAAAATGATATTGCAGCGGGTAAGTTAGATTTTTTGGCAAAGGAAGCTTTAGCCGACTATAACTCTGGCGAATATCGGACACTCTAATGCACCACACAAATCGTCGATTTTGGTTGTGTTATGAAAGTCTCATACTATTTGTTATAATTATTGAATCTCATCTTTAAAATCGACTTGTGCTATCCCAAAATCGGAGTCAAGCTACCTCGCTGAAGCCTTTTTTAAATCATGCTGGAGAAACAACCATAGAGCAGATTGAGAAAAATCAACAAGCGATCGAATTACTAAAAACTTGGTTAGCTGAAGAAGTTCCGGCAACTGAATTAGCAGAACGCAGATCCTACTTGGCAAAACTCAAACAAACGATCGACAGTCAACGGCTGCCTGGTTCTAAGTTATATAGTGCCGAAGCAGAATGATTGTTTTTAGTGATGAATATCCAGGACGGAGAATAACTATTTCAACTACTAATGTCAAGCATCTTTTACCATTTTGCGATGCAATGATTTGGCAAGATATAAGTTTTTCTTGATAAATCTTTAGCTCGATCTACCAGTTGAGGTCGATTCGCCTAAAAATACTAAAATTGGTTGGATAATTCGATCGATCCAAGCTGTCTGAATTAAGTCGGCAAATAGCTCGTCAATTTCGATTACTTGCTGAGTGTAGAGGGACAGGACATCTACTTTATATCCCGAACCTTGTCCCCAGCGATCGATTGTTTGTTGCCAGAATGTAGACTCATCATAATCTTTGGGTGCGAGTAATCGATCGCTCAAGATGGTTTCGATTTCTACACCCAGATCGATCGCCAGATCTTCATAATTTCCATCGATTTGCGATCGCAATCGTTGCACGATCGCCGATAGCGTTGAGTCAGGACTAATTTCAGTTTCGATAAAACTAATCAGATTCAACAATTCGGATTTGTATTTTTCGGTGCTGTGACGAATTAAATTTTCAGCTAGATATCGTCCGTTAAAATAAATATCGATATCTCTCAATTCATATTGCCCGTAACGATTGTTAGTAGCACGGAGCGTGCAATGATGTTCTGGTAGCATGTCAACATAGTCGTTAGCAAAGCTATTACTGGCTAAATTTAAGCTGCTAAGTTCGTGAACCTTTTGCTGGGCAACTAGAACGATTTCATTCTCGAATTGGGCAAAATCTTTACCCGTTCTAATCTGCTCGAATTGTCGATCGAGTAGTTGAATTTCTTTTTCTAACTGTCGTTCGCGATCGACAATAACTCGCTCGATATCTGCAAATACCTGTTGGCGTTCGAGAGCGATATCGATCGATTCATCAGATCGATCTAGACTACCATCACCTAAATAACCCTGGAGCGCATCATAAAATAAGATATTATCGAATGGAAAATTAATCCGTTCGTTACTAAATACATTATCGATATTAGCTTTTCTCAGTGCCAATCCCCGATCGATATCGTCAACCGCTCGTCCGTCAGCACCCAGAACTTTTTCTGGCTCGCCCTTACGCGGCATTACTAACAAGGCAAATTTGGTATTGATGTCTTTAGCTGTTGGCGTTAAATACTTACCGATAATTTGAATTACATTTGCTGGTGCTGAGGGAAACCTTTCGGTAAATATACAAATCGAATCGTCATTATCGCGAATATAGCAAGCCAAGTCTCGACGATCTTTAGTTGCTAAATCCAATCCTCTGGTATCGATAATATTACCAATCCGGTGCGAATCAAAATCCAAAATCTTTGACGATAGATTTAGATAAATCCGCTTGGGAATCGAGCAATTATCTATGTTTGCCACATTCAGAGCTTGAAATACTTCACTCAGCCATGATTTTTCGTCTAGATCATCAGCTTGGGGGTATATTTCGGTTTTGGTGCGCGCTGCAAGTTGTCCTCGATCGATTAGTTCCTGCCTAAAATCGGCATGGCGATCGAGTGTAAAATATGAAGCAAATCCCAACGCACAATCTTCAATTTTACCATTAACAATTATTTCTGGTAACTTGACAATATTCCGAATCGCTCGTAATAACTCATCTGGTGGAATTTCGACCCGTGCTTTGAC
>NZ_PVWO01000500.1 GCF_003003845.1 Chamaesiphon polymorphus CCALA 037
CGATTAATCAAGCACATGCTCAAAAATAAGTATCTCTATCTAACACAGGGATTACTCGCGATCGGAGCGGAAACCGAAAAAGCCTTTGGACGGAAGAATTTTATGGCTTTATATGCCGTCTTTAGTTCGCCGCAACAGTATGAAGTTTATACCGAAAAAGAACAACCGATCGGTTCTTTAGAACAGAAATTTATCGATAGTCTGATTCCCGAAATTAGTTGCTTCCTATTAGGCGGTAAAGCCTGGATTGCCCAATCGATCGATCGAGATAATCGCACCCTCATCGTCGCTCCCGCACCCCAAGGCAAAAAACCAACTTGGGGCGGATTTATTCCGCAATTTCTGGGTTGGGATGTCTGTCAGGAAATTGCATCATTATTAAAATCTAAACAGGATTTAGTTTATCTCGATCCGATCGCTAAATCGGTATTAAATAACGCCCGTGCAGAACGCCGTCAGGAAGTAATTGAAGGGACGGTTTGGGAGGAAGAGAAGGTGCAATGGTGGACGTATGCAGGTGGACGCATCAATCGCACGCTCAAATATGGGTTAGAATGCCTGTGGGGTTGGGAAGTCAGAGCGGATAATTTTCAAGTAACGATCTCTGGGGAGCATTTAACACCTGCGATGTTCGAGAGTGCGATCGTGGAAGTCACTAAGCCGGAGTTTTGGCAAGCTAAGAATACTCAGGAATATTTGTTAGCAAATTTACCTAATTATCGCTTTAGTAAGTTTCAGCAAGTTTTACCAGATCGATATGCTTTGGAAATGGTGCAGGGTTATTTGTTGGATGTTGACGGGATTGGGAAGTTGAAGATCGATCGATCTTAGATTGTTGCGAAGGTTGCTAATATTTTTAACCGCAGAGGCGCAAAGAGCGCACAGAAGAGAAAGGTTCGATCTTAGTGTTAGTTGTACCGATTAAAGTGGGTAGACTAATTACAATGTGAGGGTTATCTGTGAATAGATATACCTGATTTGTCGAGATTCTTAGATACGAATATAACTTAACTATGGAACAGGCAGAATTAGAACAAATAATCGAACAAGCTAGGATCGATCGATTGCCAGAGTTGTACTTGAATGACTATAGACTAACTAGCCTACCAGATAGCATCAGTAATCTACATCATTTAGAAAGACTGCATCTTAATAATAACTATTTAACAGAATTACCAGATAGTATTTGTAACCTTCCAAGTTTGACCAACCTATTTCTAAGTCACAATCAATTTAATAGCTTGCCTGACAGCATTAGCAACCTCTCAAATTTAACTATGTTAGATGTAAGCTATAATCCTATATCTATTTTACCAGATAGCTTGTTTAAACTCCCAAATTTAGCAGAGCTAGCTATATGGAGTGGTAAATTGTACTCTTTGCCAGAGAATATTGGGGACTGCACTAGTTTAATTAATTTACATCTTCTAAGCAATCATCTCGACAGCTTACCAGAAAGCATCGAAAATCTTTCTAACTTGAGCGAATTATCGCTGAGTTGTAATCAGATAATTAGTTTGCCAATCAATATCGGTAAACTTTCTAATTTAAAGTATTTATCTCTAAATCATAATCGATTAACTGATTTACCAGAGAGCATTAGCAATCTATCTAATCTAAGGGAGCTAGATCTAATGAATAACTCATTAACAGATTTGTCTGTGCTAAAAAATATATCCAATCTAAAAGTAAGGTACTTTAATACTTATCTTCCACGCCGATATTGGACTAAATTTAGTGATTGGAAACCAGAATGGTTATTAGACGAAGAGAATACCGAATTAAGACGTATTTTAATCCAACAAATAGGATATGAGAAGATTTGCCAAGAATTGAAAACAATCGATCTGGACACATGGCGAGAATACATCTTACTAAAAATCGATAAAATAAAAGAGATTTATAGTGAGGATCGCGAATCTATCATAACGGAGCCGATGGTATTACTCAAGATGACTTGTCCATCGACACAGCATATTCATATTCTCCGAGTACCGCCAGAGATGACGAGTGCAGAAGCGGCGATTACTTGGGTAAATCATGGCATTCATCCCGACGAATTTGCAGTACAAACTTGAGATTGGTGATTTGCTTCGTTCTAACACCGCCCTGAACTATAAGTTCGGGCTAACAGCTCAAGTTCGTTTCAACGAACTACCAAATTGATTAGTTCGTTTCAACGAACTTTTGCTCTTAGCCCCAAATTCATTTGAGGGCGGTGTAGAAACGAAGCTAAGAATCATTCAGTGGAAAGCCTTGTTCCAAAATCAGGTTAAATTAGTAATGTTGATTCGATCGATCCCGATCGTTAATTATCAATTGAATTATACATGTTGGTATTTAGATCGATCGACTATTTTAGCTGTCGATCGATGAATTTGAAACCTCAGCTACTTCTTTGATTTTATCCCAATCGATCGTCGCTACCCAAATTTTCTCTTCATCAGAATATGTGACGATCGCATCCGCTTCCAATTCTTCACTATAGACAGATAGCTTCTCGCCATCAATTAACTTAGTACCCTGACGACTTAAATCTTCGATCGTCCCAATACAATTAAGTCGCAAACGCCCTTGCGAATCGGCATTTTGAAAATCAGCAAAGATTCTAGGATTATTCATAAAATCGCATCCAAATTAAGCTCGATCGTGTGCAGGATTAGAGATAGTTGGATTAAAGAGTTCGCTGGTTTGTTCGTGGGTTAAACCAACTAAAGTAGCATGGCTTGCCCTGCGCCCAGAAGTACGAATGACATCTCCACCAGCTTGTCTAATCTTCCCAACAGTAGTTATTCCGATTTGTCGATGGGGAATACCAGCAGCTAATTCTTCTACAGATGCCCCTACTGCACATTCTACCGAAATACCCACCACTCCCGACGGGTGTAGACCCGTACCTCTTAAAATATCTTCTGGGCGATTTTTGCCACCTCTGACTACCAGAGCTTCATCTGGAACTATTTCCACAAAAAATATTTATTTGATGGTGCTTGCTGAAGTATATCATTTCAGTGAAGTTGACGCGATCGAGATGCAGTTATTATTTCTTACTGGTGGGATCGATCTAAGTGCCAGATGCGAGAAACCGTACCTTTCCTTCATCAAAGTTTTTCACTAAGATCGAAGGAGTAGCTCTAGTCCCACATCCTTCATGACCGCAACTCCATCCCTAACACCGCTCCGCATTACCGAAAAGCTCGCCTGGAACTGGCGCGGACATCAGATTAAATATTCAGTTACCGGATCGGGCCAACCGCTATTATTAATTCATGGTTTCGGTGCCTCGATCGATCATTGGCGCAAGAATATCCCCGTATTAGCTGAGGGTGGGTATCAGGTATACGCGCTCGATTTGCTCGGATTTGGCGGTTCGGATAAGGCGCAAATCGACTACAGCATGGAACTGTGGGAAGAATTGGTCGTAGACTTCTGGCACGAGTATATTAACAGGCCGACGGTATTTGTCGGTAACTCGATCGGGGCTTTGCTCAGTCTGATGTTGGTGGCGCATCACCCCGAAATTAGTGCGGGTGGAGTATTAATTAATTGTGCGGGTGGATTGAATCATCGCCCTGACGAGTTGAACTTCTTGCTGCGAAATGTGATGGGGATATTTACCAATATTGTCGCATCTCCAGCGTTTGGGAAATTTCTATTCGATCGAGTCCGTCAAAAATCTCGCATCCGCAGCAGTCTGTATCAGGTCTATCCGCGCCGTGAAGCCGTCACTGACGAGCTAATCGACATTATTTATCAACCAGCTTGCGATCCGGGCGCACAGCAAGTTTTCGCCTCAATTCTCACCGCACCACCAGGGCCGACGCCAGAGTCGTTATTACCAGAAGTTACTAAACCATTGCTGGTATTATGGGGAGAAAATGACCCCTGGACGCCGATAAAAGGTGCGAAGGTTTATCGAGAACTCGCCGCCAAAGGACAACCCATTGAGGTCGTTTCGATTCCCGATGCGGGGCATTGTCCGCACGACGAGTATCCAGAAGTTGTCAATCCAGCGATCTTGGAGTGGTTGGTAGGACTGAAGTGAGGGGGTTGCTTCGGTTGAGATGGTGTTACCCCCCAACCCCCCTT
This sequence comes from Chamaesiphon polymorphus CCALA 037, assembly GCF_003003845.1. Classification (GTDB taxonomy): domain Bacteria; phylum Cyanobacteriota; class Cyanobacteriia; order Cyanobacteriales; family Chamaesiphonaceae; genus Chamaesiphon; species Chamaesiphon polymorphus. The sequence goes on from NZ_PVWO01000500.1 coordinate 4,090, forward strand.
ATAAAGGGGGGCTTTCTTGCTCCCTCCCCTTTATAA
>NZ_PVWO01000501.1 GCF_003003845.1 Chamaesiphon polymorphus CCALA 037
ACCGATGAGGAGATCGAGTTAAAATCGTCTGAAAACTTAGCTTGTAGAGAAGATGATGATTACAAGTGAATCATTTGAAAAAATGTTGACAGGTGGGAAGAAAATCGAGATAAAGCCGAAACATCTGTAAATATGACTACCTTTGCCGGATAAATTGCCCAATGGCTTTGAGATAAGACTGCTCTCCAGATCTGAGCAGACTGGCATGTCCTGCATCGGGAACGACATGCAAATATTTAGGAGATGGAGCAGTCGCAAAAAGTCTTTGTCCCATTTTAAATGGCACGACGTCATCCGCCGTACCATGAATGAATAATACGGGAATTTGGAGCGATCGCACCTTGGCGATCGAATCGAATTTCTGATTCAAAAGTAGATCGATGGGAAACAGCCAGCCGAATCCTTTCCACCTAGCCATGTCTGTCATAGATGTAAATGAACTTTGCACGACTAAGCCCTCTGCTTGCGGATGTTTGACGGCTAAGTCCAGGGCGATTGCCCCGCCTAATGATTCCCCATAGATAAATATTTGTTGAGGTGAAACTTTTTGCCGATCGATTAGATAGTTCCATGCTGCTTGACTGTCTTTGTAAATTTGAGTCTCACTGGGGAAATCACCTGGACTCTCACCATAGCCTCGGTAATCGAATAGCAGCAAGGCAAATCCTAACTGTCGCAGTCCTTCAACTCGATCTAAGTAGTGGCTTTTATTACCAGCAGCCCCGCCCAAGAACAAGATAACCTTAGGAGGAGTCGAATCTTTCACTCGGCGAGGATCGGCGGGAATCCACCAGCCTTTCAAGTGCCCCGATCCGCTCGGAATGACAATCTCCTGATATGGCATGTTCCAGGGTGAAGAACTAGGAACTCCAACAAGTTCGCGATAGGGATGAAATATCAGATGGCGTTGCCCGATCCACAAACATAGACAGGTGGATATATAGGCGATCGTCAACCTTTTGAGCAAAGTACCCAGATGCTTGCGGCGAATGACAACAGACCGTTTCAAGCCAACCTCCTACTGTTTGAAGCCCGGACAGAGAAAGTCTCTCTAATTCTTCTAATTACTTTAACTTAAGCCCAGTTTCTCGCTATTCAGTATACCTCAAATTGAAACAAACAGTATTTTATAACGATCGTGACTTGCAATCGATCGCGCCGTAATTACGATCGAGCAATGCGATCGAATTAAGTTTGTTTAAAATAAGAAAATAAATTATACATACTTGAAATAAATACAGGCCCGGTAAGTGTATTTCATATATATATTGGGTTGAAGAATGAAACTCAACAGCACCCACAATATAATATTTTATTCCCTCAACGATAACATCAATCCTCAAATGGCAACGAAAGATCGATAAGAGTTCGTCGCCCATAGCCGCGATTCACCATAGGGGACGCTTCGCGATCGCATGGGTTCGTGTATGGAATTGCCTTCCACCATTCAAATTCGATTTCGAGTTTATTATTTACCTGCTGAATCTCTCCCTCGCCTGAGATGACTGCATCAGTGCTTTCGTCTTCACAGAGTATAGGCAATGGTTGCTTTACTTATGCCGTCGAGTACTAGTACAATCCTGTCGCACTCACCCCGCCACATTCGATCGGTCGAGCGGATATAATACTTATATCTGCCACGAACGTATTGTAGTAACTCAGGTCTATATCGACTATGACTGGTTATACTGACACGCAACTCCATGTTTGGCTCAGAGGTTTACTCGCGATTGCTTGGGCTGATGGCGATTTTACGACTGCCGAACGCGCAACTATTATCGACCTGACTCAAACCGAACTCGCTCCAGGGATCGATGTCAGCCCTCTCGAACCGATTAGTACCGAGGAGTTAGTGGCAAATTTCGGGCACGACCCCCAGATGGCCGAAAATTTCTTGCGGACGGCGATGATGGTAGCTGTAGCCGATGGGGTGTATTCACCGCTAGAGGCAGCCTTATTGCGCGAATTTCACCAGGCTCTCAATATCGATGCCCAAGTTTTGACAGCCTTGGACAGTACGCTGCTAAGTGCGAATACCGCCGAATTAGATGTTGCCAATACCGCCAAAAGTGATGTGTTATTACCAGTGCGAGCATGGCTGGATGGCTTAGAAATCCAAGATCCCAGATTAGCGCGGTTGCTATGCAAATTTATTCCCTCTCAATGCCCATTCGAGCGAGATATTACGCTGTTCGGGCACAAAATCGTGCATATCCCGCCCTTATGTAAACTCAATCCACTCTACGACCAAACTGTTGGTTTGCGCTTCCGCGCCCTTTCCTATCTCGCCGATGAATGCGGTGAAGATGTCTCAGCATATTGCGTGTAACTTTAGCAAAGAGTGAAGTTAAGATCGTGTATGTACGAGACAGGGAGCGAGGAAAACAGAAATAATTGTATTGCAAAAACAGACGATCGTACCTTAACTCAGCTACGCCCCATTTTGGATTGTGGAGATGACCGCTATCGGTAAAAGATTGCCAGCCAAATAGTTTCTTCGTCTGGAGCCGTCCAATCGACTCGATGCCGTTCGTGGGCAAGAATGTTGACATAATCTCCCGGCTGGAGATTTACAGTTCTGTCAGTAAATTCTAGCCTAGCTGCGCCTTTAACCAATAGCACCCATTCATGGCGATCTTGATCGTACCAAAAATCTCGATCGGATTTATGGCCTTTAGAGACGATCCGTTCGATGCTAATTTCGGCTGACGATATAATGGTTTGAAAAATTTCTGTAGATAGATCCGGTGGAATACTAGAAAATAAATTTTGGTTTTCCATCTAAATATCCTTGTCAACTCCTGCGCGATCGCTCAAGTTTAAAACACATCCACCAGCCACCATAAAACCGATCGCCCCGCAGATAGCACCTAGTAATGGTGTCAAATTACTAATTGGATTGAATAGCGAACTAAAGGAGCTAATTCCGCCAGTAAACCCACTAAAATAAAGTCCGACTGCCAATCCCGATCGATGTGGTGGCAAGACATTTATCGCCAAAGGAACCGCACCATTAGTTACCCAACTAAAACAACAGATAATTAGTAAAACTGCGAGTGCGACAGTCGCGATCGTCGGGACAAAGACCATCATTAATAAAGCGATCGAGGTAGCCATCGCCCCAATTAACATCGCGCTTCGATTGCCATATTTACTGGCAAATAATCCCGCAGGTAAAGCAGATACCGCAATTGCTAGCGAGATCGCGACCATCAATATTGCCGGATCGAATTGCGGAATATTGAGCTTGAGCACTTTGGGTAGAGTTTCAAATATGCAGCGAACGCCCCAAGCCATGCCCCAACCCATGACAATTAGTAAACCAACATGCGTCCAGACGATCGGCTTTCGCTCGGTTACATTTAAATTATTACTTACTGGCGGATCGAAATAACGTAATAATGCCGTAGCTGCTAATAACACGATCGACGCGATCGTAAATGCGGCGGGCGCACCCAAACTGAGAATAAAATCTTGAGATAGCGGTCGAATCGCACCGACAAATCCACCCACTAGCGTCAAAAAACTCATCGCGATCGGTAACTCACTCGCGAAAGCATATCTACCAATTAAGGAAATTGCAGGCGTCCGAAATACCGTCATTGCTATCGCCCAAGCAACTAATACCCCCGGTAAAATCCAGCTCGCAGCACTAAACAAATCCCGAAATACAAACACCGCTGGAATCAAAACCGTGAGTGTCGCAGTCAAAATTACGCCTAGAGAAACAAATCCAAACTTAGTAGCGATCCACTGATAAGCTCGATCGGATAAACTGCCAAATAACGGTTCCAAAATTACCGCGATCGCATTTTCAATAATTAATAACGTCACTGCCAAACTAGGTGAAAATCCATAACCGATTAGCAGTTTTGGCAAATAAATATTATAAATCAACCACGATAGCGTAATTGCCCCTTGCAAGGCCGCTAAACTAATAATTCTGTACCAGCTTGCATTTAACACGATTTGCCCTCTATATATCCCCAACATTATCCGATTTTAGCGAAAGCTTTAGACAGAAGGCTTTAGGCTTTAGGCTTTAGGTCTTGTGGAACAGCGTTCCACCCATTACCCATCCACTCATCCACCAATCCACCCATCCACCCATCCACTCATCCAC
>NZ_PVWO01000081.1 GCF_003003845.1 Chamaesiphon polymorphus CCALA 037
CTTCACCGATCGTATTTATTTGCTTACTTTGTTTGCTCAATTTGCTATCGATCGAGCATACTAAGTAATGAAGAGCCATTATTGCGTGTGGAGTGCGTTCAAAAGAAATTGCTGCTTATAACTTATTGGTAAATCCTATTAGCTCGGATGGTTTTGCTACAAAGTTTCGAGGACAAAAATTTAGCTCGGAACACTCTTTATCCAATTCATCTGTCTTAATCAGTCCAGATAGTAATTTTTTACTGAGTCAGTCGTTGCATCCCAGTTGTGGTTTCCATCATTTATGGGATCTGCGAACTGGTGAGCTAGTTCGCACATTTAACATCTCAAATTTTGGGCTTGCTGAGTATATTTCAATAAATCATGCAGGACAAATACTTGCTTGTGGTTCATTTTTAGATCGGATTCAGGTGTGGGACGTACACACTGGCGATATCATGTGTTCTTTAGATGGGAACTTGCCAGCTACAATGAGCATCGATGGAAAACTTTTAGCCTACTGTAACTGTGAGATGGATATTATTTTATGGAATATCAGGAATAATCAAAAAATTGGTGCAGTAAGTGGAAGTCTGACCAAGATTGAGCAAATTGCTTGTAGTCCAGATGGAAAATGGCTTGCAAGCTATCATCAAGGTCAGGAGATCGAGATTTGGAGTATACAGCCGTAAAGAGGGTGACTCACAGATACTGCAACAATGCACTCGATCGACGTTTCATTTTTATGGGAAATAACGATAAATGTTCGATCGATCTTTGCGATCTCATTGTCTTTCTAGAAAAACCGATCTGATGATTCTCCAAGCTAGAATGAGGGGGTTCGATCTATCCAAAGGTAGGTTAACTTTGTCCCTGCTCTAATGCTTTACCTAATCGTTGTTTGCGCTGAGTCAATATTTCTCGATCGAGTTTAGCAATAACTTCTTCTAGTTGAATACCTGCAAACTCCATTTTCTGACAATTTCGATGCGCTCTAGCTAAAGTCTGCTTAATCTTTTCTGGTTCTGGTGAAGTGTGCCTAGAACTCATTTTAGCCTCCAATCAAGTTTGATTTCTTCTAGACTCCGCTCTAGAGCTGGAATGCGATTCTCAATATTTGAGATCGCTTCATTCATTAATTTTAGCAGATCGGCAGAAACAGTGGGTTGGACTTCGGCAATCCGTAAGTGTAGCGTTGATAGTTGAGAAAGTCTGGTTCTGGCTTGTTCAGCTATTTCGGTTAGTTGCTCTAATGTCGAGATTGTTTCTGGATTTTCACCAACACTCTCCAATAGTGTGAATTCCAAAGATTTTGCTAGACTAGAGGAACGGTTAACACCTGAGAAAATCAGTATGATATCATTCGTTGGTGATAGCCTCTCCGTAGACGATCGATCGACAGCAGAAATATTGGACTTGCACCTAAATAGATCTGGAGTAAAGAGTATGAATATCCAATTAAAATCAGAACAAGAACAATTTATTCGATCGCAGATCGATCGTGGAGAATGCCAGACTGCTGAAGATGTTATTTCCGAAGCGTTTAAATTATTAGAAGCCAGAACGAAGAAGATTGAGGAACTCCGCCAAAAGATAGCAGTTGGCACCGCTGAAATTGCTAATAGACAGATGGAGAAGTAGTATTTGAAAGATTGCAAGCCAAGCTAGAAGTAAAATAATTAATTAAATCGTGAGTAAGACAAATCTTTGGGAATCTAAGCCTTGGTGGTGTCAGCCATGGACGATTATTTTGACTGGGATAATTATCATTGCAGGTAGTTGGCTGGTATTTCATACTCTCTGGTTAACTGTGCCAGTAGCCGTATTAATTATACTGTGGTGGACTTATTTTTTGATTATCGTACCGCGTATATTGGCTACACAAGATTTAGATCGCTCGTGAATGATATTTTAATCACAGAGGTACAAAGAGAGATAATACTTTAGAAAAGTTATCATGAATTGCATAAAATATCACAGCATGGATCGATCGAGTGGCGGGAAAATAATGTAAATAGTTCGTGATGAATCAGATGCACAAGATTCCTGATTGGTATATTCTCCCTAGTGCAGCATTTACAATTAGTAGAAAACAAATTAAATATTATAATTTTCTGGAAAAACAGCCAGAGAATGGTGATGTTGTTTATGGGAAAGTTACTCGACTCGGACAACATGTCGAACTAGAAAATAAATCGGGGAGAATTCACAGGCTTAATGAAGGCTCGACAGCTATTTTTGTATTTGGTAATCGTTATGCGCCAGATTTTTATGAAGGAACTATCCCGCTAACGATGACAAACAAAGTCGATCTGTTGGCGCGATCGGGTATTATTGGCAATGTTCAGGTTAAAAATTCATCGGTTAAAGAACCTACGCACGTCAAGATCTTAGGATATGTCTGCGATGCCAGTGGTGAAGTCGTTAATACCCGTAATTATCCATTAATCCAACCTAAGAAAACGGAGAAAAAAGAAGATAGATCTAAACTCATATTGTTTATCGGGACTAGTATGAACTCTGGGAAAAGTACTAGTGCTACTGCTTGTTGTTGGGCGTTGACGACGATGGGATATGATGTTCGGGCTTCTAAGGTGACGGGTACTGCTAGTCTCAAAGATATTTTGCACATGCAAGATGCCGGAGCTTCGATCGTGAATGATTTTACGCATTTTGGATTTCCATCTACTTATCTTTTAGATGAAAAAGAAGTAGTAAAAATATTTAACGATCTCGATCTTAAATATGCAAATAATCCTAAAAATTATTGGTGTGTTGAATTAGCAGACGGAATTTTGCAACGAGAAACAGCACTATTATTAAAGTCTCCAGATGTGCGATCGCGCATTCACAAGCTGATCTTTGCCGCTCATGATACTTTTGGGGCGATCGGGGGTTTGAATGTCCTCAAGCAGGAATTTGGCTTAGTTCCGGATGCTATTTCTGGCGTGTGTTCGAGTTCGCCGTTATTTTTGCGCGAGTTAGCAGAATTTACCGATATTCCGGTATTTAATAATATCGATTGCAATCTCCAACAATTATCCGAATTATTAATTTAGCGATTTAATTTAGAAGATCGATATCCCCGACTTCTTTGAAAGGATGTTTGAAAAGTTTAATTGCTACGTTTCTAGTGGGCAAATCCCCCTAAATCCCCCTTTTTAAGGGGGACTTTAATCCGGTTCCCCCTTAAAAAGGGGGGTTAGGGGGGATTTTTCAGGGTTTACAAATGCAATCTTATTCTTTTTAAACATCCACTAAGAAGTCGGGGATATTTCCTAACCTATCTACAAAAAAAGATAGATCTAATTTTAGACCTATCTTTTACATTTATTTCACTTAGAAATTACATTTTGCCCATTTGAGCGGCAACTTCAGCAGCAAAATCAGACTCTACTTTCTCAATGCCTTCACCGAGAATAAAGCGAGTGAAACGGCGAACCGTGACATCTTCGCCCAATTGCTTGGTCGTTTGACCGATCAACTCAGTTACAGTGATATTCTGATCTTTGATGTAGGGTTGATCTACCAAAGTCATTTCTTTGAGACGTTTGTCGATGCGTCCTTGGACGATCTTTTCTTTGATATTGTCGGGTTTGTTGGCAATATCGTCGCGTCCCATTTCGATTTCTTTTTCCTTGGCAGCGATCGCTTCAGGAATTTCGGAGACGTTGATATACTCTACGTTGGGACAAGCTGCAACTTGCATTGCCAAGTTCCTTGCTAATGCTTTGAAATCGTCGCTATCTGCCACTTTTGCAGAAGTACAACCAACTTCTAACAATACGCCGACTCGTCCACCAGTGTGGATGTAGCAATCGACAGCACCTTGGGTACCATCAGCAACGTGATAGTTAGCCAAACGGCGCACATTGAGGTTTTCACCAATTTTAGCGATCGATTGGACGATTGCTTCTGATACTTTGATGCTATTGTCAGCCGCATAGGGTTGAGCCAAGAGTGCATCGACGCTATCAGCAGTAATCGCTTGGTGCGCCAGACTTTGGACTAATTCTTTGAAAGCGTCGTTGCGCGCCACAAAGTCAGTTTGACAGTTGACTTCGATTAACACGCCAGTTTTGCCGTCGGCTTGAATATAGTTATCTACCAAGCCTTCAGCAGTGACTCTGTCACTTTTTTTGCCAGCAGCAACCATACCTTTTTGACGCAACCATTCTGACGCTTTGGTCAAGTCGCCATCAGTTTCGCCTAAAGCTTTTTTACAGTCCATCATACCTGCACCCGTTTGGCGGCGCAGTTCTTGAACCATCTTTGCAGTTATTTCAGCCATTTTCCTTTATCTGTGTTCGAGATGGTTTTTGGTAGAGAGGTAAGGGGTAAGGGGTAAGGGGTAAAGGGTAAAGGGTAAAGGGTAAATAAATGCTTTTGATTTATCCCTTTGCCCTCTAACCTTGCCCCTTTCCCCTTACTTCACAATTAACTCATTAATTGCAACAACAATCCCCATTCCCTATCCCCTAATTTTAGCCTTCGCCGCCTTCATCAGCAGCTTCGGCAAATTCGCCTTCGTCATCGAAGTCGTCTTCAACGTCTTCATAGCCATCGTAAGGATCGATATCGGCACCTTCAAGTTGACCGTGACGACCTTCATAAATCGCATCGGCGAGTTTGCCGAGGATTAGTTTGACGGAACGAATTGCATCGTCATTCGCGGGGATAGCTACATCAACCAAGTCGGGGTCGCAGTTGGTATCTAGTAGCGAGACAATTGGAATATTCAGCTTTTGGCATTCCAACATCGCATTATATTCCCGTCGTTGATCGACGACAATGACGATATCGGGTACCTTGCGCATATTCTTGATCCCACCCAGATATTTCTGGAGTTTAGCCATTTCCCGTCGCAGTACGGAGGCTTCTTTTTTGGGTAACAAATCTAGCGCGCCGCTGGCTTCGCGACGTTCGAGATCTTTCAAGCGTTCGACCCGACTTTTGATCGTCGTCCAGTTGGTGAGCATTCCCCCCAACCACCGTTGGTTGATGTACGCTGCACCACACCGACTCGCTTCTTGAGCGATGATGCCTGCTGCTTGACGTTTGGTACCTACAAACAGAAACCGTTTGCCTTGTTCTGCGGCTGTGCGCATGTATGTATAGGCTTCTTCCATCAACTGGGCGGTTTGCACCAAGTCGATGATGTGTACGCCGTTGCGCGCAGTGAAGATGTATGGAGCCATTTTGGGGTTCCAACGTCTGGTTTGGTGTCCGAAGTGGACGCCAGACTCCATCATTTGCGCCAAGGTTACTACTGGCATAAGATTCTTTACTCCTAATCGGGTTTATCCTCCATCCAGGCTGTATTCCGCTCACGAAACACCCGAATTCCTAGATGTGCGAATTTTTAGACAACCTTTTAATGATAACAAATTTTCGGAGGATATTAACATAAATTTCTAGCTACGTTCGGGCTAAGAGCAGAAGTCCACTGAAGTGAACTGCCAGATTCTTCAGTCCACTGAAGTGGACTTTCTCTCTGAGCAACTAATTCATTTGAGGGCGGTGCTCGAACGGAGCAAATATTCTTAACCCGAACTCAGGAGATCGGAATCGTACACAGACACAAGATTAACGCTTCCGACCATTCCACGACGGCTCCATAGGTATCGCCAGTATGTCCGCCCAGACGGCGATGGAAGTAATACCCGATCGAAACGGCAACCCCACAACTAGCAACAGATATTATCCCGATCGCGACCCAATTTGCGGGTTGGAAATAAAGCTGACATCCAGTTACAGCAAGCACTAAAAATAGCCCCAGCAAGATGTCGTTAGGCAAATTCAGCCCTTTGCGATGAAATGCGCCCTTACCTTGAACCTTGAGGTAAGGATACAATCCGATCGACAGTACCTGTCCCCAGCGACTCCAGCCTGCAACTAGCGGTAAAATCCAGATTCGATCGTGGGTAATTTCATTTAGGGCGCATGTTTTGAGTAAGATGATAACTACCGCTACCATCGCCCCAAATGCGCCAGTAACGCTATCTGACATCACGATCAACCGCCTGTCAGGATCTTGGACTGCCAAGCCATCGGCACTATCCATCGCCCCATCTAGATGCAATCCGCCCGTCCACCAAATCCATAGCACTACGATAATACCCGATCGAATTAAGATGGGCATTTGTAGCCACTCTAAGCCCAAATCTACCAATCCCAATCCTCCCCCCAATAACAACCCGATCGCAGGTGCCCACCGAGCGATTCTGGTAAAATCCAATTGAAGCTTCGGCGAGATCGGAAAGCAGGTATAAAATGTCAGCGCAGCAAGTAGGGAGTTGAGATTTAGTAGCACGGTAGAGAGTAGCTATTGAAGAAGAAATGGTTTCGGAGATTTTATATTAATCGATCGAGCCTCCCGATGCAGTTAAATAATCTGAGTTTCGTTAGTGCCAAAGGGTTTCGGCTAAAAAAGATTGTCATTATTTTCCTTAACTCTCAACTCCCCACTCCCCACTGATGAAGACAAAGAAACAATTCGGACAACACTGGCTGCGTAACGAACAGGTACTCGATCGCATTATCACCGCTGCGAAGATCGCCCCAACCGATCGAATTCTGGAAATCGGCCCTGGTACTGGCATTCTCACCCGTCGGCTGGTGGCGGCGGCGAGTGCGGTGGTAGCGGTGGAGATCGATCGAGATTTGAGTGCGTTACTCGTCAAAAAAATGGGTCATCTCGATAATTTTATATTATTAGAAAATGACTTTCTCAATCTCGATGTCGATAGTAATTTAACTGCTTTTCCTAAATTTCAACAAGCTAATAAAGTTGTCGCCAATATTCCTTACAATATTACGGGGCCGATCCTCGAAAAATTACTAGGTAATATCGTCCATCCAGCCGAGCGACCGTTTGATTCGATCGTATTATTAGTTCAAAAAGAAGTCGGCGATCGGTTATTTGCCAAACCGAGTACTAAAGCCTTCGGTGCATTATCGATTCGCGTTCAATATTTAGCCCACTGCGAATTAATTTGTCCCGTTCCCGCTCGCGACTTTTCGCCGCCGCCGAAAGTTGATTCTGCAGTTGTCAGGCTGACACCAAGAAGGTTGGAGTTGACTGCTAATAATCCGAAGTTATTAGATAATTTAGTTCGCTTGGGTTTTAGTACTCGCCGGAAAATGCTTAGGAATAATTTGCAAAGTGCGATCGATCGAGAGTCACTTGTCGAACTCCTCGCATCGTTAAATATTAGTGATGAAACTCGTGCTGAAGATCTGAGTATCGAGCAGTGGATAAAGTTGTCGAATTTGGTAGGCGATCGAAAAGTCTTAAACCCGATCCAATCAGAAGAAATGTAGATTTTTTTCTAATTTACTAGACCCCAAATTCTCGCCAGACACAGCACTTTTCAGGTTGGTGAGGTACGACAGATCCCCGACTTCTTCGAGAAGTCGGGGATCTACGACACGAGTTACGTGAATCGCTACCTATTACCCAACTCCCAACTCGATTACTCCGGCTTAACTGTAATAATTCCATACGCATTCGGCGAGAGGTACTGACGAGCGGCGAGTTGGAGGGTTTTGGCATCCAGAGCTTGGATTTGCTGCGGATAGTTGAGAGCTGGGGATAGATCGCCGACTACAGATCGATAATAACCGTAAAGATCGGCTCGATCGCTTGGAGTTTCAGTGCCAAAAATATACCGATTGGCAACTTGACGGCGGATGCGCGAGATTTCCGATTCGGTAGCCAGAGTGTGTTGGAGTTGAAAGATATGTTGGGTAATAATTTGTTCGACTTCGGCGATGTTTTCGCTCGGTAACTGCGCGCTTAAATAAAATAACCCCTGAATGCGGTTGCTCATATTGCTAACGCTGACATTATTCACTAGTTGGCGTTCTTCCCGCAATTCTTTGACCAATCGCGACGTGCGTCCAGAGCCGAGGATCGCTGCTAAAATGTCCAGCGGATAAGTTTCAGATAAATGCATTAAACCAGGCACGCGCCACACCATAATCAATCTTGCTTGTTGCAAGCTCGGATCGATATATTCGCGACGCACTATGCGATTGAATGCTGGCTCGGGAGTGGGTTGAGACTTTTTGCCCACAAATTCCATCGCAGGCATACTACCACTTTGCGAAGCAAAACCATCTGTAACAATATCGATTAATTCCTCTACAGGTAAGTTGCCAACTGCTACCGCAGTCATTGATGTCGGTTGATAATGAGTCGCGTGGAAAAAGCGCATTTGTTGAGCGGTGATACCTTCAATAACCGCTTCGGGGCCTAAAACCGGACGCCGATATGCTAACTTAGCAAATGCGACTTCGATCGCCTGTTGATAGATCCGCCGCGAGGAGTTATCCTGCGATCTGCGAATTTCTTCGAGTACCACCAATTTTTCACGAGCAAAGTCATCCTCAGGAATGCGAGGATTGGTAACAACATCGATTTGGAGTGGAGCTAGTGCGGCAAAATCTTTAGGCGCAGTGGTGATGTAGTAATGGGTATAGTCTTGACTCGTCGCCGCATTTGTCACCGCACCGCGTTCTTCTACCAGTCGCTCGAATTCACCCGCCGCCAATCTGGATGTCCCTTTGAACACCATGTGTTCGAGGAAATGTGCCATGCCATTAATTCCATCGGTTTCCAGGAACGAACCCACGTTTAGATAGATGTTGAGATTTACCGCTTCTACAGGCATCTGTTCGGCAACGATGGTCAATCCATTTGGTAAGGTGCGAACTGTCGGGCGATTGAGGGTAGTAGTCACTGCAATTGTGCTCCTGCTGAAGTGAGACGATCGAATTTTATTGTCCTCATTAGTATAGTAGACCCAAGCGATCGAGCGGATTAGAGCTATTGACAACACCAGCAACTTGGGTAGCCGAGTTCATAGTTAGAGGTGATTGGGAATACTAGTAATTAATACCACTGACGCTCAAAATCAGAGTTGAAAAACTACAAAATGAGCCATGCTGTCGATTATTTAATGAAATTTATGCTGGGTTTATCACAAACACTCGAACGTTGGGAATATTTATGGCGTAAACAAAATGTCACTTACTGGGCATTTGCGTGGTCGGCTCTATCGCTATTTACTTATATCTTTTTTAGTGGCCCAGCGCAGGGGATCGAGCGACCTTTCTGGTATCGAATTTTTACTGCTTATATTCTCCAAAATATCCCGACAATTTTTGCAGGACTGCTATGTATTCGCAATGGAGTGAGCCGCAGAATGCCCAGTGGCAGTCAAGTTTGGTTACTTTTTGGCACCGCTTTACTCTCTTACTCGACAGGCAATATCTTTTTTAGCTCGTGGGAATTAGTCTGGCATCTTAACTCGACTGGATCGCTCGGCGATCCCTTTTTCGTGATTTTTTATATTTGTCTATTGCTGGCGATGTTTACCGCGATCGTCAATAAGCGCGTGCGGTTAAATATCTATCAATGGGCGATCGTGTTGGGCATTAGTATTTATGCAGCGACGATCTTGTTGTGGATTCTCAAGCCACCTGCCGATAGTAGTCCTACTGTAGTTGCTGCTGCATCGGCACCTGCTAGCCAAGTTCAGACGGCAGCTATCACATCTGCGGCAACTCCCGCACCCACGCTAGCTGCACCCGCAGTCGAACCGACACCAGACGCACCTGGATGGGTAATGTTTTTCGACGGTATCCTCAAACCTTTCGGTCAGAATTTAAATGCTTTTTATGTCTGGTGCGATATCGCTCTATTTGCGATGGCGATCGTGATGATTTTAGCCTTCTGGGGCGGACGACTCAGCAATGCTTGGCAGTTTATCGCTCAGGGAATTACTTGTTATTATATTGCCGATATGTGGTTTGCCTATGCGGGAAATCAGATTAAAGACTACCAAGGTGGCTTTATGTTGGAAGTCTTTTGGATTCTGGGTGCGATCCAGTTTGGTGTTGCTGCTGGCATCGAATTCGAGCACATGCTAGCCCGTCAGCAGGGTAACGAAGACTGGATATATGACGAGATGGGGTAGAGGGGTGGATGGGTGGATGGGTAAAAGAACGATTCTGTCCCCCGTCTCCCGGTTTCCCTGACTTCTAGCTCATCATCCTCAGTGTCCACTCGGTACGATCGATCTCGCCGCCGATAACGATCGCGCTGGCGTATTCGGCTGATATTTCTAATTTCTGAATGTGCCAAATATCATTTGTAGGTACGGAAATAATCGCAGCAGGGGTACTGGGATCGATCGAGACTTCGATTCGATCTAAGGGAGTACTCAGACCAGTTCCACAGGCTTTGAGATAGGCTTCTTTTTGTACCCACGCATGAAAAAATGCCGCTTGTTGGCTATCGAGTGGGAGACTATGAAAAATAGCTTGCTCTGCGGGAGAAAAAAATCGATCGACCAAATCCGCCGCAGGCAAAGGATGAATGTATTCGATATCGATACCAATCGGATCTTTGGCACTGATACCATACACGGCTCGATCGCGAGAATGCGATAGATTAAACTGGATCTGGCTACCCTCGATTCTCGTTCCGTTCGCGTAGCGTTTGCCTTCGCAAAGAGGCTTCGCCAACGCAGGTTTGCCACGATCGCTATAGGTAAACACAATCTCTGCTGGACTCAGAGCGAGATACCGACTCAAAATTTGCCGTAAATATCCGCGCGCGACGATCCAACGATCGCCGTGGAGCGGATTTCTAAATTTAGCTGCACGCTGGCGTTCTTCAGGACTTAAAAATCGACTAAATTCGTCAATTTGTTCGCGATCTCGATCGAGATGAGTACTCCAGACATGAATATCGCACTCTGATAACATCAACATGCGTGGATCTGCGGTGCAAAGAATGGTAGATAATTAGAGACAACCCATTGTACTCCCGTCTGAGTTTAGCAGCTCAAATAACTTGTCGGTACGCGGTGCCCTAGAGAGACAGCGATCGATAGAGGCTGCAATGCCGATCGGGGTAGAATAGATTTCAATCGCGCCTCTTCAACGATGAAATCGGGCTTTGAAAGTAATTATCATCGAACTAGATTTTTTAGCATATGCGAACCCATTATTGCGGTACCATCCGCACGGAACAAATTGGCGAAACTATTACTCTCTGCGGATGGGTAGATCGTCGCCGCGATCTTGGGGGGGTGATTTTTCTCCATTTACGCGATCGATCTGGTTCGGTACAGGTTGTCAGCGATCCAATCCGCACGCCTGAAACTTATACGTTAGCAGAAACCCTTCGCAGCGAGTATGTCGTCAAAATTACCGGACGCGTTTACGCACGTCCCGCAGAATCCCTGAACACGCGGATCGATACAGGCGAAATTGAAGTCTACGCCGAGCAAATCGAGATTCTCAACCGCGTCCACAAGCAATTACCCTTCCAAGTATCTCAGACCGAAAATGAGTTCGTGCGGGAGGAGTTACGCCTCAAGTATCGCTATCTCGATCTGCGTCGCGAACGGATGAGTGCCAATCTCCAGCTCCGCCATCGAGTTGTCAAAACGATCCGCCGCTGTTTGGAAGATCGCTTTAACTTTATGGAGATCGAGACGCCGATCCTGACGCGATCTACTCCCGAAGGTGCCAGAGACTTTATTTTACCCAGTCGCGTCAATTTAGGAGAATGGTTTGCCCTCCCTCAATCGCCGCAATTATTCAAACAACTATTGATGGTGTCGGGATTCGATCGCTATTATCAAGTCGCGCGGTGTTTTCGCGATGAAGATTTACGTGCGGATCGTCAACCTGAATTTACCCAATTAGACATGGAAATGAGTTTCATGTCTCAAGAAGAAATCATCGAGCTGAATGAGGAATTAATTTGGCAAATCTTTAAAGAAATCAAAGGTGTCGAATTATCCCGTCCCTTCCCGCGTATGACCTACGCCGAAGCGATGGAGAATTACGGTTGCGACAAACCCGATACGAGATTTGACTTGAAATTAGTCAATGTTTCGGAGTTATTTAAAGACTCCCAATTCAAAGTATTTTCAGGCGCGATCGCTAGCGGCGGTATCGTTAAAATCCTCCCAATTCCTGGCGGTAATGAAACTATCTCCAACGTTAGAATTAAACCAGGTGGCAACTTATTTAAAGAAGCGACAGAAGCAGGTGCTAAAGGTTTAGCCTATATTCGCGTCCTCGAAAATAATGAAATCGATACGATCGGTGCAATTAAAGACTCATTATCTGACCAGAGCAAACAACAACTATTAACCCTCACGGGTGCCAAACCTGGAGACTTATTACTCTTCGGTGCTGGCGATGCAGCGATGGTGAATAAAACACTCGATCGATTGCGCTTGGTTATCGGTCGCGAACTCGGTTTAATCGACGACAATAAAGTCAATTTATTATGGGTAACGGACTTTCCGATGTTCGAGTACAACGCTGATGAAAAGCGTCTCGAAGCTCTGCATCACCCCTTTACCGCACCCCATCCCGATGACATTAGCGATCTAACCACTGCACGCGCCCAAGCCTACGACATTATCTTCAATGGTACCGAAATTGGTGGCGGTAGCGTGAGAATTCATCAACGTGAAGTCCAAGAAAAAGTCTTTAGTGCGATTGGTTTATCAGCCGCAGAAGCTAACGATAAGTTTGGCTTTTTACTCGAAGCTTTTGAGTATGGCACCCCTCCTCATGGCGGGATTGCTTACGGACTCGATCGATTGGTAATGTTACTTGCAGGTGAAGATTCGATCCGCGATACGATCGCGTTTCCGAAGACGCAGCAAGCACGGTGTTTGCTCACCAATGCACCCGCACATGTGGATGCCAAGCAACTCAAGGAATTAGAGGTGATTTCTACTTATAAGCCTAAGGCTGAAAGTTAGGTAGTATCAGTTTCTCCTTGTAATTAAATTAGGCGTTGCTGAATTTAGATACGATTTACTTTTGATACAAGCCATCGAAATTTAAGGTAGGGGTAATTCATGAATTACCCCTACCTTAAATTTCGATGGGAGTTCATACATCAATTCAGCAACGCCTTAAATTAAATATAAATGGCTCTTCATCACCTGGTATGCTAATCTCAGCTTTTTGACCCGAAATCCTTACTGCTAAGCCAAAAATGGCTGAAAAATCTAACAATAATAGATTTTAGGCTCAATCCCTTGTTAGCTATCAATCTGGGCGGAAATCAGCATACTAAGTAATGAAGAGCCATATAAAATAACCCGAAAGGTTGTGCGGGGATCTTCTACTAATATACAGAAAAGATCGATCGATGACCCCTGATGTACCATTAGATGGATATTTTATCTTTGGTTTAAGTAATAGATACCTCGATCGATAGAAAAACACTAATTCGTTCGGCAGATGAGTAAATTTGTTGTCTAGAATACACTTTATGTATAACCAAAATTGAACAAACAACTCACTACTTAATATGAGTATCGAAAATCGCACTGAAGCCGCTATTAAAGACGCTGAAGGTAAGGCTCAGGCTGCTGAGGGGGAACTTACTAACGACTCTGGCGATAAAATTGCTGGCAACGCCAAACAAGTAGAAGCTGACGCACGTAACGGTGCTGAAGATCTCAAAGATAATGCCAAAGATGCTGGCGAAACGCTCAAAGAAAAAGCTGGCGAACTTAAAGATAAAGTCGGCGACGCTTTTAACAATCTCAAAGAGAATCTCTCTGAGGGCGCGCAAGAAGTTAAAGCCAATACTGAAGACGCGATCGATAATACCAAAACCAAAGCCCAAGATCTCAAAGCTGAAGCAGATCGAGCAGAAGAGCGCGCCAACCACGGCACAACTAATGCTGTAGCAGATGCCAAGGCAAAAGTTAATAACCTCAAGTAGTCGATTTCGATCGATGCTATCATTTGATGCTTGGCGATCGTCCATCGCTAGGATAACAGTTTAGGCACATTATACTCACACTTAATTAGCCGACCAGTACTAACCGATCGTTAGCACTGGTCTTTTTTTGCACCTACTCGTGTCGAGTTAAATTCGATCGAGATAGATCTAGAAGATTGTTACGCGTAGACCCAACTTTTGCCCCAAGGTGGCGTGCCAATTCTTTGCCAAAAGGCGATCGCAAGTCGTTCGTCTAAGACGACAATTTTGGCCATCACAATTAATATACTTGCTGCTATAATCTAAGCGATCTCGATGGGGATAGAGGATAGAGAATAGAGGGTAAAGATTAAAGAAGAGACAATAGTGGATGGAGATGCAAGCATCCCCATCCACCCATCCACCCATCCACCCATCCACTCATCTACTCTAGTGCGGTATCCCCTACTCAGACAAATGGCCGAGATCGGCTAAGATCCCAACTATCTATCCCGGTTGACAACTAGATCGACCTTCTCCAGCTAAGCTTAATTTTATGCAGAATCGGTTCTCTGACAACTTTTCTGGCGATTTATCCGGTGGTGACCTTGGGATATCCGGTTTTTATAACAAAACCCGCACCGTCGGACAAGGAAATCAAGCTTTGGTCTTAATGACAATTATCGGGCTGGGATTGGTCGGTGCGATCGGTTCGCGGTTGGCTTATTTGCAATTAAACCAAGGCATCAAAAACCGTCAAATTGCCGAAACCAATCGCGTCCGCACGGTTGCCAAACCGCCCGTGCGCGGTAATATTTACGATCGCAAGGGTCGGCTATTAGCTGGCAATAAATTATCGCATTCGGTCTTTATTTGGCCTTTAGCGATCAAACGTGAAAACTGGCTCAAAACTCGCCGCGAGGTAGCCCAAATCCTGGATCTAGACGAAGACACGATCCAGAAGAAGATGACTGGGACGAGTGTCAATTCGACCAATCGGGTGCGGATCGTGCGCGATCTGACCACCGCACAGATTACCAGACTCCAAGAATATGGTGCCGAAAAAGAAGGGATCGATGTCGATATCGAATCGGTACGTTATTATCCTGGCGGGCAACTTGCGGCTCACGTTCTGGGCTACACGGGAGAAATGAACGATCGCGAATTGGCCAAACGCCGCCCGATGGGTTACCGTTTGGGCGATGTCACGGGCAAAATGGGACTAGAATCGACCCTCGAAGACAGGTTGCGCGGTGAGTGGGGCGGTACCCAAGTGGAAGTAGATGGCGCGGGGAGATTGCAGCAATTTTTGGGACAAAAAGTCTCTAAACCAGGGCAAGATGTGACAATTACGATCGATCGCGATCTCCAAAAAGTTGCGGAAGATGCACTGGGCACTCATAAAGCCTCAATCATCGCCATGGATCCGCACACGGGTGAAATCTTGGCGATGGCCAGTCGTCCTGCTTTCGATCCAAATTCACTCTCTGGGCGGATTTCTCCCGCTGTCTGGAAAGAACTACAAGGAAAAGATCACCCCTTTGTCAATCGCGCGCTGAGTGTCTTCCCACCCGCTAGTACTTTCAAAATCGTTACAACTACTGCCGCTTTAGAATCTGGCAAATTTAAGCCCGATACAATTCTCCAAACCTATGCCTCCTTGCGAATCGGTGGCTTTACCTTTGCCGATTGGAATCACGCTGGGTTTGGGCCATTAGGCTTTCCAGGTGCCCTGAAATGGAGTAGCGATACGTTTTTCTATCAAGTCGGACAGCGCATTGGTGGGCCGACCTTGATCGATTGGACGCGTAAATATGGGTTCGGTAAAAAAACTGGGATCGAACTCCCCGAAGAGTCCAAAGGTTTAGTCGCTGACGACACCTGGAAGCAGCTCAATTATAAGATGCCCTGGTCGATCGGCGATACGATTAACATGTCGATCGGGCAAGGATTTCTGCAAACAACACCCCTCCAAGTGGCAGGGATGTTTGCCGTGCCAGCCAATGGTGGCTTTCTCGTCCGACCGCATCTAGTCAAAGATCCGGCCAAGCGAGAAGGGCGACAATCGATGAATCTGAAGCCCAGTACGATTGAGACTATTCGTAAAGGTTTGCGTCAGGTTGTCGATGGTGGTACGGGTGGTGCGCTAAATGTTAAAACTATCCCACCTGCGAGCGGCAAAAGTGGCACGGCTGAAGCCCCTCCTGGTGAAAACCATGTCTGGTTTGGCGGCTACGCACCAGCAGATAAACCGCAGATTTTGGTTGTAGCTTTTGGGGAGCACACTGGCGGTGGTGGGGGTAAAACAGCCGCACCGATGGTACTCAAGGTGATCGAAGCTTATTTTAATGGTGGTAAGCCTTTACC
>NZ_PVWO01000082.1 GCF_003003845.1 Chamaesiphon polymorphus CCALA 037
GTGTATACACCGTAGCCCCGCCCTACGGGCACCCCGTCTTGTCGGTTTTTTATTCGGAGGGAACCTCCGAATAAAACCGCCGCTCCTGGGAGGGGATTTTCCGGAGCAGTATTCGATCGAATAAATAATTGCTACCTCATGGAACCGAAAGAATTAGAATTGTGGTTAGATCGCGATCGACAGGAGCAAATACTCGATCGCCTTGTCGAGCGATTGGGCTTGACGCGCGCGCGGGGAGAGTGTTTTTTAAGATTGTGGATTTATCTATTGGTGAAGGAGCATAGAGAGCGAAATCCACAGATAAAACCACCATTGTTAGAGCTGACTTTGCTCGATCGACCCATGAGTTGCAGTCATCGCGAAGCGGCAGAATTATTTTATAGCGATCGCGATCGGGGGAGCGATCGATCGGCGGGGATGATGTTAGATAAATTAGCGGCATTGGGTTTGATTCGCAAGCAATTTGATGGCAACATCAGCCGAATTGAGATTGTTACTAGCGTGGCCGATTTAGAGCCAGAGATAGTTTCAGAAATAGTCATAAAGATCGAGCAGTTCGATCCGCGTTGTGATGCAATTCCGATCGCCAATTTGCTGGCAGCTAATTATAATTGGATGAATCACAATACCGAAGCCACACCGCATCGAATTGTCAATATTCTCCGCCAATGGGCACGTCAATACGATCGAGGAATGCGAGTTTTGCGCCGTCAGGATAATCTCAATCCGATCGGTTTTTATATCTTATATCCGACCGCCGCTGCTTCAGTACCGAACTTTTTTACAGCACCGAGTAAAAGTCTCCATTTGAGCGCGATCGGCGATACCGATCCTTTCATCATGGCTCAAGCTGGCGATCTCGATTGTGTCTCGGTATTCGTGCGGAGTTGGGCGATCGATCGGGAATATCTCGATCGATATCGCGTCTTATTTTTAGAAGATACTCAAAAAACTTTATTTCAAATGCAGGCAGATTTTCCTAATTTGTGCGATCTTTATACGATGATCGTGCATCCGATGTATGAATATCAGGCATCGGCATTAGGCTTTCAGAATATGAGTCGCGATCGACAGTTGTCTGTATACTGGATGTATCTACCACTCGATCGGTTCTTAGCTTTAAATATCTCCGATTGTTTTCCACCTAAAGTTTAACCTTTCAAGCTGAAATACTGCCGATCTTATCTCTTGTTCGGAATTTTAGGTTGTGCGTTTTCTTTGCCATTAGCAGTTGAAGGTGATTTTGGAAGTTGTTTTTTGGCATTGCTATTTCTTAACTGTGATGGTCGAGTCGTACAACTAATAAGGTGGCAATAATCGACGAAATCCATGAGTCAGAACAACTAAGAGAAAGCAAATATTACGTAAAAATTGAGCGATAATTGGCAACTTAATCGATCGAGATGCTTTCTTTGTTTCCAGGCTGAGAGCGAGCTGTTTGGATAGACGTTCCATCCAATCAACTGAAAGAAATGGTTCTATTAGTTTATTTAACCACTCGACTGGGATACCATCTTTACCCACTGATGCACCAGTAATACCCCCAACCATTGCTGCGATCGAATCAGTATCGCCGCCACATTCAACAGTTTCGATAATCGATCTTTTAAAATTATCTTGGTTACTCAACCAAGCATGAATAGCGACGGGTACAGAATGATAAACGTATCCAGAAACACCTTGGGTAAGTCCCATGGAATTAGCAAATTGAACTGTAGAATCGCCATCTTTCACGCTATCGATCGCTCGTTTTATTAGTAGTAAAAGTTCATCTGCTTCAGTGCCCAGATCAGAGCTTAATTGAAATAAGAAATCATCTCCCGACACCCGATCGGATTTGCAAGCATTTTGAGCGGCTAACGCAATCGCAAAAGCACCATACTCAGCTTTTGGATCGGTATGTGTGATTCTTGACGCAACCCGCACGAATTCTTTAAGTTTGACAGGATCTGCGATCGCCACTCCGATAATTGCCGCACGCATTGCTGGGCCATTTCCTGCCGAAAAAACCCCACTGCGATCGGGACTAAATCCCAGCCATAGCTTGAGAATCGAACGTAAAGTTGCTAATCCTACACCTGCTGGTAAGCTAAGTAGCCACCAGCGTAGCCGCCGAGCTAGTTGCTGTTGAAATTTAGTGACATCTCCACCCGCAGCAATTAGGGATTGAGCGACAATGCAAGTATGCTCGGTATCGTCAGAAACCATACCAAACCCAAACAGCAATCGGTGTCGATCGGGAGTTCCTAGTAATTTAGCACCGCGACGACGGGACAAGCCTTCGTATGGAAGCCCGATTGCGTCCCCAACAGCAGTACCTAAGATCGCACCGATAATTTGAGCTTGTCCCATAATTATTGACTACTTCAAGCCATCGCCATCGCCATCATACCCTCCTCCTGGGGACTGACGATCGAAATGTGTGGTTCGCTGAGATATTTATTGGCTACGGTTTGTAGTTGTGCCGAGGTAAGTTTTTGGATCGCTCGATCGAATTGGCTGTCGAAATCGATACTCAATCCTAATAGTTCGTACCAGCCATAGGTTTGAGCCAATTGGCCGTTAGTTTGTTTGCCGAGGGCATATTGACCGAGCAGTTTGTCTTTGGCGGTTTGGAGTTCGGCGGCGGAGAGTAATTCTATGCACAAGCGATCGACTTCGGCTCGCAAGCCGCTCAGGGCAACGCGGATATTGCTCGGCGCGGTACCCATGTAAGCGCAAAAGTGCGATGTATCTAGTCTGGTCGGGTAAAATGCCGATACATCATAGGCTAGTCCGCGTTTTTCGCGTAATTCTACGAATAAGCGACTGGACATACCGTTGCTTAAGTAGCTGTCGATCAATTTAAGCGCGATGCTGTCGGGATCGTGGATTGGGGGCGCAAGGTAGCCTAGCATGACGATCGCTTGTTGAGTGGCTTGATACTCGACTTGCCACTGGGGTTGGGTGACAACATCGGGAGCGACGATCGTCGGCGGTTCGATCTGCGGAATTTCCCAATCGCCGAATACTTCGGTTACTAACGCGATCGCTTCGTCAGGCGTAATTCGCCCTGCAAGGCTGACAATTAGTCGATCGGGACGAATGTGCATCTGGTGATACTCAACTAAGTCCTGACGGGTAATTTGTGCGAGTGTCGCCGCAGTACCCAGGCTCGATCGCGAGTAGGGATGTGCGCCATACAGAGACGTCCGTAACTGACGATAAGCATTATTAAACGGTTGCTCTGTCTGCGATCGAATTGCTTGCAGGATCAGCTTGCGTTCGAGGGCGATTTGATCTTCAGGAAAACTGGGCTTTCGGAGGATTTCGCCTGCTAATTTAAAGATGCCGATGAGATCGGATTTAACTGTCTTGAGACTGATTTTGATGTAATCTGTCGTCGTCTCCGCACCCAATCCCGCCCCAATTGATTCGACTCGATCGGCGATCTCTAGAGCGGACAATCTTTGCGTTCCCTTTGTCATTACGGAGGTCAGTAGTTGAGCGATGCCAGCCCGCTCGGCTTTTTCCCAGCGACTTCCCGCTGCAATAAAAAACCGCCCAGAAACAATATCTGCTGTAGGGTTGGCGATCGTCAGAACTGTAATACCATTTGCTAACTGGCTCCGATGAATTGGGGGATTAATCATTGGGAAGGATAACTACGAGACACTAAATACACATCTTACTTACCAAGCTACACCAGATCTGCCACTGCGTGCCGATACTGCCGGAAAAACGACAACAAGTACAATGGCCGAAGTAAGTATATACATCGCCAATGTTAGTATACTAATATACTTGGAATGACTAGATCTAAAATCTTGGCAATTCGATCGATCCCGAGATTTTATAAAATTCCCGATCTAGCTCCCAAAATACCAAAGTTGTTCTTGTTATTTATTATCATTCTGGAAAAATATATCAATGAAAAGATTACTGTGGTTTACGTGCTGTTCGATCCAGTCTTTGGTATGGACGACGGCAGCTCAAGCCACCCCCATTAGCGAATCTGCATATTTACCGACTACGAAGGTAGAGAATGTACCTACCAACTTGCTGGCACAAGTGACGCCGTCTGCCGAGAGTCCTAGCACACCGCCGAGTCCACCCGAACCAATCGTCACCGATGACTACAAACTCCCAACCTCTCCAGGGTTTTCAATTTTCAATCCTGTTGGTTTTGGAGCAGACAATAATACAGTCTTCTTTTCTGTAAGCTATCAAAAGCGCACCCGATTTACCCAAATAGCTGATGGTGAAGCTGGATTTGGGATCGGCTTAGGAGATGCCTATCGATCGCTTGGTGCAGAGTTGTCCTACAGTATCAATAGCTTTGGTTCTAGTGCTGGATTTGGGAGCGGTGCATTTAACATCAAACTGCACAAGCGATTGAGTGAAGATACATCCGTGGCTGTGGGTTGGAACCAGTTCCTGCAAGTGCGATTCAAAGGTGGCCCCAATCTAGGTACCGACTTTCCGTCTAATTCATATTATGTGGCTGGTACCAAAATTTTTCGCACTCGCGCTAATGCAGACGATTTCTTCAGTCGTGTTGCCGTAACAGGTGGCGTCGGTAGCGGCGTATTCTTGCGGTTCGATCGCACGCTCAGTCCTGGTACTTCTAATAGCGGTTTGAATGCTTTTGGTTCGGTTGGCGTCAGAGTTGCCAGACCAGTTAGTGCAATTTTGGAGTGGACGGGGCAAGACTTAGCGGCTGGTTTGTCGATCGCGCCGTTTGAAAATTTTCCGTTAGTAATTACTCCCGCTATTCGCGATCTGGCTGGTGCGGGAGATGGGGCTAGATTCGTCGTTGGTTCGAGTGTAGCTTTTAATTTCTAAAAAAGCAAAGATAGGTATAATATTTTATACTTTTAAAAAAATCTCTAAGGGTAGCATTGGGTAACTAAAAATCGAATATTTGTTAGAGTTTGGCTTCATTCGCGCGATTCGCGTTAAATCGGGAAGAATCGATCGAGGTTGACCTTAACTAAATTGTCCATAAGATCGAGTGTCATTTTTAACTTTTAGATACCATGTTTGTAAACTCTAAACTTCAACAGTTAACTCTTAGCATCGCGTTCGCTGGGGCGATCTCCGGTGGCTCGGTGCTACCAGCTATGGCTGGAGGCAACAATGGCAGCAATAGCAGCGGTACGAGTGTCAGCAATATCAGTGGTACCAATGTTAGCAATACTACTGGCACTAACACCAGTAATAGCACGGGCACCAATGCCAGCAATACTACTGGCACTAACGCGAGCAATACTACTGGTACTAACGCTAGCAATGCTTCCGGAACAGATACCGAATCGAAGGCAAAAGTTCGATCGATGATTCGTTCTAACGCAATCTGGTAATCCCGATCGGGAGTCAGGAGTCGAGAGTTGGGAGTTGGGAGTTGGGAGAATGGTGACAAGCACTGGTAGCCTAATTTCCGCCATTTATTACTAGAAGATCGGTTGTTTAGCTCGCTACCGAAATTCGGCGTTGCTAGATTGGGGTACGATTCTGGATCTTTTCTGTACAAACTGATGCGTTTAACTCCCAACTCCGAACTCCCAACTCCGAACTCCCAAACTTATCACCAGCAATTTTATACTTCGCTCCAGCACCACCCGAAATTCTCTACCGACCTGCAAAGATTTCGGCGATCGTGTTCTGAATTTCGCAAGCAGCTTGATAGGGGTCGGGTGCCGACTTAATCGGTCTGCCGACTACGATATAATCGGCTCCATTCATAAATGCGGTTTTGACATCGACGGTGCGCTTTTGGTCGTCTCGCTGTTCGGCGGTATTATCTACTGGTCGAATGCCGGGAGTGACGACGAGGAAATTGGCATCTAAATTGGCTCTGAGGGCTTTGGCTTCGCGTCCGGATGAAATCACCCCATCGCACCCGATCTCTAGGGCGCGTTTGGCTCTAGAGAGCACGAGAGCATCAGGATCGCAATCGAAACCCAAGTCGTTGAGGTCGCCGCGATCGAGACTAGTTAAAACGGTAACTGCCAGAATTTTGAGATCTTGTTTTTCGCGTACTGCTGCTTTTAAAATTTCATCGTTACCGTGAACGGTAACAAAACTAATGCCGCGATTGGTGAGTTGTTTGACTGCTGAACCGACGGTTTGCGGTACATCAAAAAACTTGAGATCGACAAAGATTTTTTTATTGCGGGCGAGTAACCAATCGATCGTTTCAAAGTATTGTCCGCCCAAAAACATCTCCAGACCGAGCTTGTAAAAGACAATCGCGTCACCGAGCTGCTCGACGATCTGTTTGGCTCGATCGCTACTATCGACATCGAGTGCAAAGATCGTTCTTTCTTTAGGGTCGATATTTTTTTGAGACAAATAAGATCGATCGTCTGACATGATTTTGGCTGGCAACATTACGGTAATCTTCTTCAAGTTTAGCGGCAAAAGTACCCTAGTTGGCGCGATTCTCGCAACGAGAGGCTACGCCAACGAATCGCCACAAAAACAGGGAGAAACAAATTATAAATTGCTTCTCCCTTAAATTCCGATAAGTTGAAATCTTGACTATTCTAGCTAGTACCGAGCGGCACAAGTTAGGTTACTATTTCACACTCCTTTCCTCCTTTCCTCCCCGCTCCCCGCTCCCCGCCAAAATAGTAACTAGATTTACGCCGTAGACTACTAGTCCCGAGCGGCGTAAATCCTAGTCCTATTTCGGCAAGAGTTGGGAGAGTATAGGCAATGGTTGCTTTACTTATGTCATCGAGTACTAGTACTAGGCGGTAGAAGAGAGGTGAAGATCTGGCTTTCGGTACTACAGCGACTCTCTACTCTCGACAAAATATTAACTCTATTTACGCCTAGGGTTACTAGCCTCGCGCCTCAGCCGCTCTTTGTTCGTCTTGGGTTTGGGGCGGGCGATAGCCATGCTCGAAGGCAAATCTGACCAACTGCGATCGATTCTCTAGATTTAGCTTGGTCAGAATATTGCTCAGGTGGGTTTGGACGGTACGCGGACTGATAAATAAGCGTTGACTGATTTGTTTGTTCGTCAAACCTTGAATTACTTCCCAGAATACCCGCGCTTCGGCTGGAGTCAATGGTAGATCTTCTTCGGGTTCGAGATGTTTGACTTGGGCTACAGATTCGGCGGCATTTTCGCCATATTCAGTTTCAGATTCGCTATCTTCTGGCACTTTTTGCATCAAACGTACCATCTCGGAGTGAATCCGTCGCGAACGTTCTAGTTGTGCTTCGATTTTGGCAAGCAATTCCAATGGCTCGAACGGTTTGGTGATATAGTCGTCAGCACCGATATAATGACCTTGAATCCGATCTTCGAGATCTTTTTTAGCCGTCAAAAAGATAAATGGCACTAACTGTCCGGGTCTGGTCGCCCGCAAACGGCGGCAAAATTCTAGACCATCCATTCCGGGCATCATGATATCCGACACGACCAGATCGGGCGGATCTTGAGCGAACAGTTTTAACCCCTGGACGCCAGAGGTAACCACCCGTACTGAATAGCCCCGCTTTTCGAGATAGCGTGTCAGTACGGTTTGGAGAGTTTTATCGTCGTCTACTAATAAGATTTTTTTCACGTTCGGATCCTTGGGGTCACAACGATGTGTTGGGAAAATGGGGTATTTGTAAACATTAATAAATTTAGCAATACAATCTGGTTACTTTGGCAATTAAAGAATTAAGATACTTTGCTAATTATTTTAAATAAGGGGGAAACTTATAGTCTATCGGTAGTTGGTATGTAAGCTAACACTACTTGCGGTCGTTGGTTCGACTTGGATGTGTGGAGCTAGCGTGTAGCCAAAAGCTACGATGCTTGCTTATCTATATATACATACATACAACTATACAACCAGGAAAGTTACTAAAGATATCTGAAAAAGTTTTGTCACCCATAACTAACTCGCTCATCCTCTGCCAAAATGTTCGTGCAGAGCGTTGCTGATAAATCTATTATTCCCGCAATTTAGGGATATAGCACAATATTACATAGTCTTATCTACATATTTGTCTGAGATCGTTTGTAGCGGCAACATCTACACCAAGAGACAGCGTGGGTAAGTCACAATTCACTGAAGCGATGATGCTAGCGATCGGATAATACCGATCTGTAATTACCTCAGCATACCTTAATAGCCAGCTTGACTGGTATATATGCTACATCCCCGACTTCTCACAGAAATCAGGGATGTGTCCTCAAAGCTAACTGATTTATAGACGATCGCAATTAAGTTTCTTGGACGACGATATTTGCGGGTAGCCGACTGAATGCGAGATGGTCGTTATGCACCTCCACAAAGATGGTATCGCCTTCTTTAAAATCACCTCGCAAAATTCCTTTGGCAATGATGGTTTCCAACTCTTTTTGGATCGTCCGTTTGAGCGGTCGCGCGCCATATACGGGGTCGTAACCGACATTTGCCAAGAAGTCGAGCGCGGATTCTGCTAATTTTAGCGATAACTTGCGATCTGCCAAGCGTTTTTCGAGGCGGGCGACTTGGATTTTGACGATATTCCGCAGTTCGGATTTTTGGAGACTGTGGAAAATAATCGTATCGTCGATCCGGTTGAGAAATTCGGGACGGAAATTATGACTCAGAGCTTCTAAGACGCGAGCTTTCATCTCATCGTATTTAGAGTCATCGCCAGCGAGATCCAGAATATATTGCGAACCAATATTACTAGTCATAATAATGACCGTATTTTTGAAGTCTACCGTTCGACCTTGAGAATCGGTCACCCGTCCGTCATCGAGCACCTGCAACAGCACGTTAAAGACATCGGGATGTGCTTTCTCGATTTCATCGAACAGAATTACCGCGTAGGGACGACGGCGGATGCTTTCGGTGAGTTGTCCGCCTTCTTCATAACCGACGTAGCCTGGAGGCGCACCAATCAGGCGCGAAACGGCATGTTTTTCCATGTATTCGGACATATCGATCCGAATCAGGGCATCTTCGGCATCGAAGAGGTAATTGGCCAGCGTCTTGGCTAATTCGGTTTTACCCACGCCTGTGGGGCCGAGGAAGATAAAGCTCGCGGTGGGGCGATTGGGGTCGGATAAACCAGCACGAGAACGCTGGATGGCTTCGGCGACGGCGGTGACGGCTTCTTCTTGCCCGATGACGCGACGGTGCAGTTCGTCTTCGAGGTAGAGCAGTTTTTCCCGTTCGGTTTCGACGAGTTTGGTGAGGGGAATTCCCGTCCATTTGGAAATAATCTCGGCAATATCGGCTTCGGTAACTTCTTCGCGGAGCAGAGATTTTCCGGTAGTTTGAGATTGGGAGAGTTTGACTTCAGCGGCTTCGAGTTTACCTTGCAGTTCGATCAGCTTACCAAATTTAAGTGCGGAAGCCTGAGCCAAATCGTAATTGCGTTCGGCTTGTTGGATTTCGATATTGACTGTATCGATTTCCTCTTTGATCGTTTGGATATCGGTAATGACATCTTTTTCCGACTGCCATTGTGCGGTAAGGGCGCGTTGTTCTTCTTTGAGATCTCCTAGCTCTTTTTCGATCTTTTGCAGACGTTCGCGAGCAGTATTCGATGTATCTTTATTCACCGACAACCGCTCCATTTCTAATTGGAGCACCTTCCGATCGATCTCATCTAATTCTTCTGGTTTAGATGTAATTTCCATCTTCAGACGGGCGGCGGCTTCATCCATTAAATCGATCGCTTTATCTGGCAGAAACCTGTCGCTAATATAACGTGTAGATAATGTGGCCGCAGCTACCAAGGCATTGTCAGAGATTTTCACCCCATGATGCACTTCATAGCGTTCTTTTAAACCTCGCAAAATCGAGATCGTATCTTCGACACTCGGCTGATCGACATATACTTGTTGAAAGCGACGTTCGAGAGCGGCATCTTTTTCGATATATTTACGATATTCATCGAGCGTAGTCGCACCGATACACCGCAGCTCGCCCCGTGCCATCATGGGTTTGAGCAGGTTACCCGCATCCATCGCACCTTGGGTAGCACCCGCACCGACGACGGTATGGATCTCATCGATAAATAAGATGATTTGACCTTGAGATTCAGTGACTTCTTTGAGTACGGCTTTGAGTCTTTCTTCAAACTCGCCGCGATATTTTGCTCCAGCAACTAAGGCACCCATATCGAGCGAAATGAGCTGGCGATCTTTGAGCGATTGCGGTACATCGCCGCTAATAATCCGCTGGGCTAAACCTTCGGCAATTGCCGTTTTGCCGACACCAGGTTCGCCAATCAAGACGGGATTATTTTTAGTTCGGCGAGATAAGATTTGAATCGTCCGCCGAATTTCATCATCGCGACCGATCACGGGATCGAGTTTACCGCGACGGGCAAAATCAGTTAGATCTCGCCCATATTTAGAGAGAGATTCGTATTTATTTTCTGGATTTTGATCCATGACTTTCTGACTGCCCCGAATTTGTGAAACGATCGTTTTGAGCTTACTTTCTTCAAGTTTAAAATCTGCAAAAAATTGCTTCCCAAATCGATCGTCGTGGGGATATGCTAGCAATAAATGCTCGATCGAAATAAACTCATCATCGTATTCTTTGCGATATTTCTCCGCTCGATCGAGTAATGTATCGATACTGCGTCCGAGGTAGACCGAACTAACCGCACCAGAGATCCGGGGCTGTTTTTGAATATAACTCTCTACACCTTGCCGAAACTGGCTCAAGTTCACGCCAGCCTTACTCAAGATACTCGTTGCTAAACCATCTTGTTCGAGTAATGCTTTGAGCAAATGCTCCGATTCCATCTGCTGGTGATGTGAAGCTTTGGCAATATCCAGGGTATTAGTAACCGCCTGCCAAGCCTTTTCTGTAAATTGTTGGGGGTTATTAGGTTGCATGATGCGACTGGAATAAAATTTTATATAAGCAGCACCGCCGAGGATTATGGCTCGTTGTCGCTACCTCCTCATTGTAGTCAGATCGATCGGTTTGATAAGGTCGGTATTTACGATATAGCTGCTAGTTATTGCCGAAATTCGATCGAGCGTGAGCCATTTGAGTAATGTGACGATCTCGCTCTTGTCACAAATCGTGTAACCTCTCGCGCGAGCGATACCCGTAGGGGCAATTCATGAATTGCCCCTACGGGTATCGCTCGCGCTTAGTTATAAAAATGGCTGAATGAATTAAATCTTGGCTAATTGCCAGTTAATTTGTGGTTTGTCGATCGAATTTAATGCTGTATTAATTGCCGAAAAAGGCTTACTCCCAAAAAAGCCATTTCGCGCCGAAAGTGGCGAAGGATGAGCCGATTGAATGACAATATGTTTGCTGGTATCGATTAATTTTAGTTTCTTTTGGGCGTAAGCACCCCACAATACAAAAATCACCGGATCGGTTTTCTCGCTGACTTTACTAATTACAGCATCTGTAAACTTTTCCCATCCTTTATCTTTATGAGAATTAGGCGTATGCGCGCGAACTGTCAGCACTGCATTTAACATTAGGATGCCTTGCTCTGCCCAGTTTACCAGGTAGCCGTGCTTGGGAATCTCACAGCCGAGATCGGCGTGCAGTTCTTTATAAATATTGACCAGAGATGGTGGAACTTTTATCCCCGGATTGACCGAAAAACACAACCCATGCGCCTGATTTGTATCGTGATAAGGATCTTGTCCGAGTAATAAAACATTCACTCGATCGTAAGGTGTTAATTTAAAAGCTGCAAATACATCCGCTGCGGCGGGAAATATCTCTTCTGTTTGTCTTTCTGTAGCTATAAAATCTTGCAGCTTTTGAAAATATGGCTGTTCAAACTCTGTTGCCAGAACTTTTTGCCAATCACTAGAAATCGATGGGATAGTCATATTTATTAGTTATTTTGAGTGGTGCCTGGAGACTAAAATAGTTGCGATCTAAATATTTTGTTCGCAGATATTTTCCAAAATACACTCGCTGCATTTAGGACTGCTGGCAATACAGGTATAACGCCCGTGGAGGACGACGGCGGGGCCAAAAAATGTCCAGTCTTCCTGGGGCACCAGTTTCATTAAATCTCGCTCGATTTTATCGGCATTTTTTTGTTTCGATAGTCCCAAGCGCGGACTGACGCGGGCGACATGGGTATCGACGATGATGCCCGAAGGGATATCGAACGCGCAGTTGAGCACCACATTTGCCGTTTTGCGGGCGACGCCTGGTAAGGTGGTGAGTTGCTCCATAGTGGGTGGAACTTCTCCTGCAAAGCGTGCGACTAACTCTTGGCACATACTTTGGACTGTTTGGGCTTTTTTGCGATAAAAGCCTGTCGGTTTGAGATCTTCTTCGAGTTCGAGGATGTCTGCGTCGGCAAAAGCTTGGGCGGTAGGGTATTTGGGAAATAAGGTTTTGGTAACTCGATTGACGCGCTCGTCAGTACACTGCGCTGCCAAGATGGTGCCGACGAGAAGCTGAAGCGGTGTGTCCCAATCTAACTCATAGGTGGCGTTGGGATGAGCTTGTTTAAGTCTGCCGAGCATTATCTCGATTCTAGCTAGCAGCGGCTCTAGTGACGGGTTTTTAGTCATAGAAAAATCGTCTCGATCGAGATTTGGAGGTGTAATGCAAACATCAATACTAATATTATAGTACATTTGTTTGTTATTCTCTCATAAGTTTGAAACTCTACAGCATTGAGGATCTGACTGGGATGAAGAAGTTCAGAACAATCGGGTTTATTTCTATATGGTTCTACCGAACATACTATGCTGAATTTAAACTCAAACGCTCTCTAGCTAAGGATTTAGCGCGAAAAATGAGTTGTTGTTAGATTTATTTGCCGCAAACCCCGTCACCGCAATCATTTTACGGGTTCGCTATCCGATTTTGCATAGCAAGTTCGGTAGAGCCTTCTATATTTCCCAATTTTGGCCGCGAACTACGTTCTCCATCAAAATGCGATGGCCATTAAGGATCGAGCGAACTTTAATAAAAGACAGCGGCAGCAATTTAAATTGCTGCCGTCATGTTTACTACTAAGCTCGATTGCTAACTAGACAGTTGCATTCAGAGATTTAGATTTAATTGATGTCAAGAAATTTTTGAGTAACTGCTTGCCAGAACTGGTCAAAATACTTTCTGGATGAAACTGTACCCCTTCAATCTGGGGATAATCCCGATGGCGCACGCCCATGATCGTGCCATCTTCAACCCAGGCATTAATTTCCAGACAGTCCGGACAGGTGGCTCGATCGATAACTAAACTATGATAGCGAGTAGCTGTAAAGGGATTGTCTAAACCTGCAAAGACACCCGTATTGTTATGATAGATTTCCGAAGTTTTGCCGTGCATCAAAATCGGTGCGGGGATCGTATCGCCACCAAAAGCCTGTCCGATGCTCTGATGTCCCAAGCATACGCCTAAAATTGGATATTTGGTGCCGAGTTCGCTAATAATTGCCATGGAGACGCCTGCATCTTCAGGACGCCCTGGCCCTGGCGAGATCAAAATCCCATCGGGTGCGAGATTGTCGATCTCGGCGATGGTAATTCGATCGTTGCGATAGACGCGAATATCTTCAGCAATGGGTAATTCCTGGCCTAATTCGCCCAAATATTGGACGAGATTATAGGTGAAGCTGTCGTAATTATCAATAACTAAAATCATGCATTACACTATCCCAACCTTACTCAGTGTAAAGCAAAGATCGCCATTTGCGTTGAAGCGTTCTCGAAAGAATCGCTGCAAACTTAAATTCCGATCGAACGGATAGCTGGAGATGCGAATATTGACTCGATTAAACCTCGATCGAGTGACGATCGTCGAGTGCTAACCTCTAACCGCTTAATGGACGAATAGTAAAATTGCTTTGGGGATGACCAAACACATACCGACCAATACCGATGCAAATGCCGAAATTAATACCGCACCAGCAGCACAGTCTTTAGCAATCTTGGCTAGTTCGTGATAAGTTTGACCGACAGTCAGATCCACA
Organism: Chamaesiphon polymorphus CCALA 037; assembly: GCF_003003845.1. Taxonomy (GTDB): domain Bacteria; phylum Cyanobacteriota; class Cyanobacteriia; order Cyanobacteriales; family Chamaesiphonaceae; genus Chamaesiphon; species Chamaesiphon polymorphus. Next base: position 13,910 of record NZ_PVWO01000082.1, read on the forward strand.
ACAGATTCGATCGCGGTGTTTAATAGTTCTAGAGTTAAGACTAAGCCGCTAGTAATACAGATTACCGCCATTTCTACACTACTCAACTGTAACAGCGCGCCGATGACGATCGCTAACGTGCCCATTACGCAGTGAATGCGAAAATTACGTTGCGTATTGTAGGCATAGGTCACCCCAGCAGCAGCATATTTAAAACTTACCCCAATACTGGTGGCAACACGCCAAGCCTTAACGCGAGTGCGATCGCTTCGTTCTAACTGATGGTGAGCAGATGTAGATATTTTACTAGTCATATCTGATTGAATCGTAGTATTTGCGGACTCGTCCAGTTTAATCTGCATCGATAGGTAACTCCCACAGGAAAAATAATGATTTATGGGCTTGAGGCTTAACACTTATGGCTTAAAGTTCTCATTTATACACTCGATAATGAGAATCACAAGCCGACGCATGATAGAAATTTTTCTTGCTGATGCAACATTAGCAACAAACTTGCTTCGTCGGGGTGATCCCATCCCAGCAAGTGTAGTAACCCATGACCAGCCAGCCAAGCTAATTCCTTTTCTAAAGAATACCCATGTTCGGCAGCTTGAATAGCAGCAGTATCGACAGAAATAATAATGTCGCCCAAATACAGGCTTACATCGGCTGTTTCATCGGGCAGTGGCGGAAAATCTACCTCCATTGCTGCAAAAGATAAGACATCAGTCGGCTCATCTCGATCGCGAAATTGAGAGTTTAAAGATTGAATCTCGCTATCGTTAGTTAGACGCAAACTCAGCTCATAAGTGTCTGCTGGTGGTAAATCTAATCCTGGTGTCTGCAACCAGTCTCGAAACCAGTCGCTCCAAGTAGTTTCGTCGATCGTACTCGGCTGATACAGGTCTTGAACGATTAATTCTAAATTCATCTAGTCGGCAAATAGTGGTGCTGGGTTAGTGGTTTCCAGATCTAGGCGCAATGCTCCTCTGGAGCACCCGTCAGACATCCAGTCGCGATTATCTAGTCAGATATGCGAGTCCCACGAACAATGCTAATAAGCCGATAGTGCTAAGTGCAAAATGCTGAAGTGATTTGCCGCGCTTTTTGACCATATTGCGCATGGCATATTTAACATATTTGGTTTTGAGTTCTTCTGGGGTCGGCGGAACTTCGAGCGTGGCCGTCGATGTAGCAAGATTGAGATCTGAGGGAGATTGGATGACCGCAGTAGATTCAGTGGGATTGTTATCTATGGGTGTATCAGTCATGAGGGCGATCGGGATGTGGGTTTGCTTTTAGTTTAGCGAATACGATCTTATACTATCCTTTTCTTGCGTTTTGTAACAATCTTTATAAAAAGTTCTGCGGATCGACGTCGATCGTCATCTTGACAACGTTAGAACATTTGCTTCTGAGTACTTCCCAATCGGGGAGGGTCGCACTCCCATCTGGCAAGTATTTCAGCATAATTTGCCAGCGGTAGCGATTATTAACGCGCATGACTGTGGCGGGGGCAGGCCCCAAGACTTCGTAATGTCCGGCAATGGCTGCATCAATCAGGATGGTGCCGATTTCCGTGACGGTGCGTTCGACCGCATCGGCATCAAGGCTGCTAAACCGGAGTAAAATTAGCTTGCCATAAGGAGGATAATCGAGCATCCGCCGTTCTGGTAGCTCGGCAGCGATAAAGGCTTGATAGTCATGCTTGGTGACGGCAGCAAGGACGGGATGTTCGGGATTGTAGGTTTGAATGATAACGCGTCCGGCTTCATCGCCACGCCCACAGCGTCCCGCTACTTGAGTGAGAGTTTGAAAGGTGCGCTCGGCAGCTCGATAATCCGATAGATGCAATAAGCCATCGGCTGCTACCACCCCCACTAGGGTGACCTGTGGCAGGTCTAATCCTTTGGTGAGCATTTGGGTACCCACGAGCAAATCGGCCTCGCCCTGGACGAATGCGGTCAAAATCCGGCGATGGGAGCCTTTGGTACTAGTTGTATCGCTATCGAATCGCAGGCACTTAAGTTTGGGAAATTGTTGGTTTAATTCTTCGACAATTTTCTGGGTACCGCTACCGAAATACTTGAAATAGGGCGAGTCGCATTCTGGACACCTTGGCGGCTGAGGTTGGCAATGATTGCAATAATGGCAGCGCAACAAGGCTTGTGCTGATGTCCCTGGCTGATGG